>NZ_JAPDCD010000010.1:0-16663 GCF_027705695.1 Aeromonas sp. QDB62
TGGGAGTCACATGGAAGATCAGATCCTGGAAAACGGGAAAGGTTCCGTTCAAGATGCCACTTGTGTATAAGAGTCAGTCGCTACGCTCTGCGCCAACCTACAAATCACGCATCGCCCTGAGGGGCAACCCGTGGGGGGCGAATAGCGAAGTATATTAGGACGGGCGGTTCGTATGCCACAGGGATTACCAGCCGTCAGAATCGAATTGACTGATGCTGTTTCGCAAGTGAATCAGTCCTGCCGCCGCTGAGGTCAATCAGCTGACCACGCTTGGTGATAATGCCCCTCTGATTTCATCTGTAAAAATGCCGACCCTGAGGTCGGCATTTCGCTGTTACAAGGCGCTGTGCTTGCTGCATATGCTCAGCGTCGCCGCTGACGAGATGCTCCCGCTCACCATTCTGTCTGAGCCTATTGGCTAAAGACTGTCTGCCCGCGAAAGACGGTGCGGGTGACTTTGGTATCGGCGATCTGCTCCGGCTTGCAGCTGGCGACCAGCTGGTAGAGATCCCGGTCGAGCACGATAAAGTCGGCCGATTTGCCCGCCTCGATGGAGCCGCTGACGGCCTGCTGGCGCACCGCGCGGGCGCCGTTGATGGTGTAGGCATCCAGCATCTGATCGAGGGTGATACGCTGGCTGGCCCGAAAGTCATCGCCGCTCTGGGGCGCATGGTTGACCCCGGCGGCCATATTGACGAAGGGGCGCGGATCGCGGCTGTCGACCGGCGCATCGCTACCGGCCACCAGAATGGCCCCCGCCTTGCGCGAGCTGGCCACCGGATAGAGCGCCTGCTTGAGATACCCCTTGGGATCGTACATCGCCTCATGCAGGTGCTGCCCCTTGCGGGTTGGCTGGATAAAGGGGGTGACCAGCATGTCATATTCGGGCTGCGGGTTGGTCCAGGCGTAAGTGAAGGTAAGGTAGAGGCCAAGCTGGCCGAGCCGCTGCTGATCGTCCGGATGCACCACCTGCAGATGGGCGAGGGTGTGGGGGATGCCGTGATCGCCGTTGCTGGCGCGGGCCGCCTCCAGCGCATCGAGGGCCATGCGGGTGGTGCGATCGCCGATGCTGTGCATATGGATGCCAAAGCCCGCCTTGTCGAGTTCCCCTACGTAGCGGGTGAGATCGGCGGCGCGGTAGTTGACCAGCCCATTGCTGCCAGCATCCTCGCTGTTGGCGGTGATGGTGACCTGCTCGCCTGCCTGATCCATGGCGAGGTGGGGGGTCTGGTAGTTGGCCAGCATGCCTGCGTTGGGCAGGAAGGGGGGCGTGCTGAAGGGATCCCCTTCCAGTACGCCGTCGAGGAAGATCTTGACCGCATCGGCCTTGATCAGGGGATCGCTGGCGAACTGGTCGCGCACTTGGTTCGCCTTGGCCAGATGGCCGCCGATATCGAGTTTGCCGCTGTAGTCATCCTCGTGAAAACAGGTGGCGGCGGTGACCCGCATATTGAGCAACCCCTTATCTTCCATCTCCCGCAGGCGATCGCGGATAAAGTCGGTGGCGCAGGCATCCTGAATGCTGGTGATGCCGCGTGAGGCCATCAGGGTCGAGACAGCGGGCAGGATCTGGCGATACTGGCTCGCCGCCTGTTCGTCATGGGCGCTCAGCAGGCCGCTGTCGGGGGCGGGGATGGCGCTGCGGGCCCCCTCGCGAATGACGCCGCTATCGAGATCCACATAGGGTTTGAAGGGGGCAAAGAGGCCGCCCGGTGCCAGGGTGGCGGCGGTGAAGCCCGCCGGTTTGCCGCTCTGGTCGGTCGCCTGTGCCAGTGCCCGCGAGTTGTAGGCGCTGGCGTGGCCATCGACCCCGGCCAGTACCACCGGATTGTCGGGCGCTGCGGCATCGAGGGCTGCCAGCACGGTTTTATAGGAGGCGGTGGGAGTGTTTCCCTCGTAGGGGGACCACTGGTTGATCACCAGCCAGTCGCCCGCCTTGGGGGCGTAGCGGGGCAGGCAGCGCTTCACCTTGGCCGCCAGCTCGCCGAGATTGACCGGCTTGCCGTCGAGATCGCACATATCGAGCGCCACCGTGCCAAACAGGTGGATATGGTTGTCGTGCAGCCCCGGCAGCACCATCTTGCCCTGCAAGTCGACCACCCGGGTGTCGGGGGTGCTGAGCGCCTCGGCCCCCTGCCGGTTGCCCACATAGAGAAACTGGCCGCCGCTCACCACCATGGCCTCTGCCACCTGGCGCTGACCATCCTGAGTGTGGATCTTGCCGTTGAGATAAAGAGTACGCGCGGCGGTGGGCGGTTGCGCCTGCTGGCAGCCCGCCAGTGTGGCGGCCAGCAGCGGCGTGAGCAGCAAACATGAGCGAGAGAAAGAACGATGTGGCGCCTTGCAATCCATGCAGTGATCTCCTTGAGGGTCGGTTTTTGTGCAGTGTTTACTGCACATTGCGCGATCTCTTTATGGTTGCTTGGTCAAAAAATGCCAGCAATTGCTGCAGATATTTAACGTTTTGTTTACCATGTCACATCAATCGGTGGCGAGTGAGGCGCAGATCACGCTTGTTGATGCACACACAAGCCGGGTTGCCGATGGGCCAACAAATCAGGGAGGAGGTATGTCAGAGGAGTCAGTGAGCGAGGGGCCGTTACCCCGGGCGTTTGCCATGCGCCGTCAACCGAAGCAACAACGCAGTCAGGTGGTGGCCAGCCGTATCGAGGAGGCGACCCTGAGCCTGTTGCAGGAGCAGGGTTTTACTGCTCTCAATACCAATGCCATCGCCGATCGGGCGGGGGTGGGGATCAAGTCGCTCTACCACTTCTATCCGAACAAGGAGGCGATCATCGGCCGTCTCGCCATGGGGTGGCTGGCGGCGGTCTGCGAGGCGCAGGAGCAGATCCGCATTCAGGCGACCAGCTGGCCGCAGGCGCTGGTGCTGCTGGATGAGGCGCTGGAGGAACTGGATCGCCGCTTTGTCGGCTATGGCGCCTTGTGGCACGCCATGGATCTCATCCCCGATCTTCAAATTGTCGAGCAGCAACATGAGCGGGGACAGGTGCTGTTCTGGTCAGCCTTGCTACGTGATTTTGGCTGTCGCTGGCCCGAGCCCGAGCTCACGACTCTGGTGCGCTACTTCTATCGCACCGCCGATGTCACCAAGCAGTGTACCAAGGCAGATGGCGAGGTGGGCCAGCAGATGTGGTTGCTGCATCGTCGCTGGAGCGAGCAGCTGATCGCCGCCGCCATTGCCGAGCCCGACCCCGAACGGGTGTGGCAGGCAATGCCTGTGCTGCTGGTTGGGACCAACGAGTAATACCGCAAGCATCCACCATGCCGCACAGCTCCGGCATGCGTTAGCCGAGCGCGACCCGCATCAGGGGAGAGGGGGCATTGTCGACAAAATGGTGCCAGATATGGTCGTAGAGCGCCTTCTGGCCTGGGAAACTCACCAGCGCCTTGGCCTCGGCCAGGGAACACCAGCGGTATTCGGTGTGCTCGTCGTTGAGGGTCACCGCCTGATTGGGCGGGCAATAGACTACAAAGACCGGCACTACCTCTATCGTATTCAGGCTCGCCTCGTAGAACTGCTCCAGATACTGGCCGTTGTAGAGTTCGGTGACACTGATCCCCGTCTCTTCGCCAAACTCCCGAATAATGGTCTGCCAGCCGGTTTCACCCGCCTCCACCGTGCCCGCCACATGGCACCAGAAGTCCCCCTTGACCCGTTTCATCACCAGCAATTTTGTTTCGCCATCGACAATGGTAAGGGCAACGCCGGAGACGGCCTTGCAGCGAATGGGGATCATGATCTTCTCTCCGGATTTGGGCTCTGTAATCGCCACGAACAGTGTGACGATGTGTTAATTGAAATACGCTTCGGCGGGCAGGCCCATGACCTCTATTTCATTCAGGCCGCTTTTGGCCAGATAGTTGGCCACCAGATTGAACCCCACCCAGTAACCGGCATATTTGGGAAATGGCCGGTTATCACGGCAGTAGAAAAAGTCTAAATAGTTGAACTGGCTGCTGGATAGATGCGGCGTCATCTCTGCCAGGATCGATTGCCAGTCATGGTGATGAGACTCCTTGAACAGCGAGGGGAGTGTGCCGCCATTGAACCTCTGCTCAAAGTAGCAGGCCAGCCCTTCAAAAATCAGGTTTTCGGCCAGAGTTTCTGGTTCCACCTTGTTCTTCTTTTGCACGATATGGTGGACTTCGTGGGCCAGCACGGCAGGCAATTCGGTGATGATCACCTCTTTGATATCGTGCCGTTCCAGATCAAGCTGGAGTTCTATTCGATACATGTTGATGGCCCAGCCACCGATACCCGAGTCGGGAGCATCCCCCTCGGCAAAAGGGCTGAAGGTGACATCCAGTCGGGAGAGATCGAACAAGGCATTCAATTTGTTCGCCGTCTCGGCAAAGACGTGCGTAATGGTGTCATCGAGCCCATCGAATTTGCCCGAGTCGTTTAACAGGGTGAGTTGCATCCAGACATCCTTGTCTATTGAAAGAGAGGGCTGAGCCACTTGCGTGGTCGCGGCGCCATATCACCACGATTACCCTCCTTCAATCAAGGGGTTACCCGCCCATTATGCTTGCCGTCTGGATCGCCTCAATCAGCGCCGCCCGGTTGATGCGAGGGCGCTCGCCATCGAGCAGTTGCTGCCACAGGGCAATGGCCTGACTGTAGCGACCATGCAGGAAGTGATCGGAGGCGAGCAGCATCAGGGCGCTCACTTCCCCCGCATCCTGCTTGAGGGCGTTCTCCAGCAGGCGGGTTGCCTCGGGAGTCAGCTGCTGGCCCACCTGATAGTAGAGCACGGTGGCTTGTGCAGCCTGGGTCGCCGCGCTGGCGCCACCCTCCAGCAGAGCGAGACGCTGATAGGCGAGCAGGGCGTTGTCATATTCGCCCCGATAGAGATAGAGCTGGCCGAGCGCCGCCCAGCTGTCGAGATCGGCAGGGTTGCGCTGCAGCTTCTGATGCAGACTCCCCAGCTCCTTGTCTTGCAGATCCCGCGGGCTCAACCCCGCCAGCGGATCGGGGCGCGACTGATAAGCCTGCCATGCCTGATAGCGGCCGGTGCTGAGATACACAGCGGCAACGGCCGCGAATGCCATGATGCCAAGCAGCAACAGGGCCAGCCCGTGCCGGTTACTGCGGCCGCGATTGTTATGCTGGCTAGCCAGTTGCGCACGCAGAGTCAGCTCAGCCGCCGGGATGGTGTTGGCCAGGCGGGCGGCGCTCAGCTCCCTGTAGAGTGGTTGGTCGGGGGAGAGGCCTGCCTGCTCCCCGTGCATGATCAGTAAATTCAATTCGCTGCGCGGATCGGCGGGTTGAGGGGTGGCCTCAGCGATGGCCTTAACGACAGTGATAGCCTGCGCCTTTGTGCGGCGAAACAGGGTCAACAGCGCCAGCCCCAACAGCAGCAGGGGACCGCCCCACAGCAGCGCCGTGCTGCTCTTGAAGGGAGGATCGTAGCGGACGAAATCGCCGAAGCGCTCCGTCATGCGGGCGATCACCTGCTCATCAGACTGCCCCTCGTCCACCCAGCGGTAGACCTCGAGCCGCAGATCCCGGGCGATGGGGGAGTTGGACTCCACCAGGTTCTGGTTCTGGCACTGGGGGCAGCGCAGGGCGCGGGCCAGCTCTTGCGCCCGATTTTGCAGCTCGGGGTGGCGAAACTGATAGGTATCGACCCCGCTGGAATATGCAGTTGCACTCAGCAGCATGCCGAGGGCCAGCAGGGTGCAGGCAAGAGAACGGCGCATCATGGCTGTGTCTCCAGAGCTGATATTGCAATAGATGGCGCAATTGCTGGTGTCGTTGTAGCGGCCTTCATTTGCGCGTCAGTTCGCGCCTGGTCGAGCAGGGGGGCAAACTGACGTTGCCAGATCCCTTTGGTAAGCTCGCCGGTATGGCGGGCGAGCAGGGTGCCATCGGCATCAAACAGATAGGTCTCCGGCGTGCCGTAGACGCCGAGCTCAAGGGCCAGTTTGCCGTCGGGGTCGGCCAGCACGGCGCGATAGGGGTTGCCCGCCTGGACAAGCCAGGCGCGGGCCGCATCCCCCTTGTCCCGGTAGTTGAGACCATAGAGGGGCACTGTGCCCGCGAGCTCGCTGAGCAACGGATGCTCGGCGCGGCAGTTGGGGCACCAGCTGGCCCAGACGTTAAGCACAAAGGGCTCCCCCTTGAGGCTGGCGGTCTGGATCGGGCTCCCATCCAGCAGATTGTTGCTCTGCCACGCAGGTAGGGTACGCCCGAGCGTCGCCTCATCCTGGCTGTAGGGATTGTTGCCAAGGCCGAGCCAGAGCAGGATGCCGAGGCTCAGGATCAGCAGCAGTGGAACAAAGAGGCGCAGGCGGGATCTCATAACGCCTCCTGTTCGAGCCGGGGATGGGAGGTGCCAACCGCAACGGGGCGGGAGGCAAGCAAAGGGCGACGGGCGAGCAGACGCAGGGTGCCGCCCGCCATCATCAACAGGCCGCCGAGCCAGATCCAGCGTACCAGCGGCTTGTAGTGCAGCCGCATGGCATAGGCATCTGGCCCCATCTTCTCACCCAGCACCACGTAGAGATCGCCAAACAGTCCCCACGCAATGCCCGGTTCGTTCATGTTCATGGTGCGAACGCTGTAGTGGCGCCGCTCCGGCGTCAGCCGCGCCACCTCTTTACCGTTCTTGTGCACGCTGAGAGTGATGCGTTCGGCAGTGTAGTTGGGGCCGATCACCGGCTCGCGCCCCTCATAGCGAAACTCGAAGGCGCCGAGCTGGTAGGGCTGGCCTGCGGCGAGCACGGCGCCCCCTTCCTGACTGTGGTGACTCACCTGCGCGATGCCGAGGGCGCACACCGCCACCCCGAGGTGGGCCAGCAGGCTGCCAAGCCGATTGAGGGTGAACTCGCGCAGCAATGTCGGTTGCATGAGCGGGAGTAACAGGCTAGCCATCAGCCAGAGGCTCACCATATTGGCGAGGATGCCAATCCAGCTACCGGAAAACGATCCTTGTTCCAGATAGGCAAGGCTAAGCAGCCCGCCACCAAGCAGGCCAAACAGCGGCGGCAACAGCGAGTTGAGCCGGGAATGTGCCGCAAGCTGCTGCCAGCGCAGGCGCGGCAGCTGGGTCATCAGCGCCATCAGGCAGAGGGCCAGCGGCACGAAGATGGTATTGAAATAGGGGGCGCCCACCGAGAGCGAGCCCAGATGGAGCGACTGGAACACCATGGGGTAGAAGGTGCCGAGCAGCACGCTGGCGCAGGCCACGCTGAGCAGCAGGATGGCGGCGCCGAGCAGCCCCTCTTTTGACAGCAAGCCAAAGCGGGCATAGGGGGCGCGAATGTCCGCCCGCAGGGCAAACAGGGTGAGGGCGCAGGTCAATAGCAAGCCGAGCAGCAACAGCAGGGTGAGGCCGCGGCTGGGGTCCACCGCAAAGGCGTGCACCGAGGTGAGCACCCCGGAGCGCACCACGAAGGTGCCGAGCAGGCTCAGCGAAAAGGTGAAGATGGAGAGCAGCAGCACGGCGTGGCCGTAAGCGCCGCGCTTCTCGCACACCACCAGGGCGTGCAGCAGGGCGGTGCCGAGCAGCCAGGGCAAGAGGGAGGCATTTTCCACCGGATCCCAGAACCACCAGCCGCCCCAGCCGAGCTCGTAATAAGCCCACCAGGAGCCCAGCACGATGCCGGCGGTGAGAAAGACCCAGGAGCCGAGCGCCCAGGGGCGGCTCCAGTGGGCCACGGCGCCATCGAGCCTACCCGAGTGCAGCGCCGCCATGGCGAAGGCGAAGTTGACCGCAAAGCCGACATAACCGAGATAGAGCAGGGGCGGGTGGATGATGAGGCCGATGTCCTGCAGCATGGGGTTGAGATCGCGCCCCTCCAGCGGCCCCGGGAACTGGCGGTCAAACGGGCTGGAGAATATCAGGGTATAGAGGCCGAACAGCCCGACGATCAGCCCCATGATGGCCAGTACCCGGGTTGTAATAAGCGGATCGACCCGCTTGGAGCAAAGAGCCACCAGCGCGCCCCACAGCCCCAGCGCAAAGACGAAGAAGAGCATGGAGCCCTCGTGGCCCCCCCACACCGCCGCCAGCTTGAAGCCCAGCGGCAGGGCGCTGTTGGCGTGCTGGGCCACATAGACCAGGGTGAAGTCATCGAGGCCAAAACAGCCGGCGAGCAGCAGCAGGGCGGCCAACAGCAGGAGCGCGACTAGCAGGGCCAGCGGTGCTGCGCAGCCCAGCAGCGGACGTGAGGCGAGCCGCAGCCCCAGCCAGGGCAGGGTGCCTTGCAGCAGGGCGAGCCCGGTCGCCAGCAACAGTGAGAGATAGCCGAGCTCCGCCAGCACACAACCTCCAGTCAATCATTCGTCTATGTTATGCCGCAGCGTCTGCACCGTACCGGCGCTGGGGGATAACATCCACATTCCTAGCAACAACCAATCGCCACAAATAAGCGCCAGTCACCCGAAGGGCGGCTGGCGCTTATCCCCAGCTTTCAATAACCGGTTCACGATCCGTCGTGAGAGGTCGTCAGCAAGGTAAAGAGCAGCGCAGGAACCGGAGTGTATGTGAATACATGAGGATTCCGAGCAGCACATGAGCCTTGATCTCGGCCTCGCAACAGGAGCGTGAACCGGTTTTTAAACTACCGTCATCTGGCCGGCGTAGAGCACGAAGTAGCGCAGCAGCAGGATCCCCACCAGGGTCAGGCTGCAGACCAGCACCAGATAGCCGTTTTTGGCCCGCAGCGGTGCGGGAGCCAGCAGGGCCAGCAACTGGGGCAGCAGCATGCCGATGCCCACCACCCCGAGCCAGAACACCTGAGCCCAGAAGCCGCTGCCGATGGCGGCCCACATGGCGGCCTCCTTCTGGCCGCCACCGAAGTAGAGGCCGGTAAAGAAGCAGACCAGCAGCAGCACCTCCACCGCCAGTACCGGCCGCTCGAAGCGATGCACGAAGCTCACCCCCTGGCTGTGATGGTTCTCCTTGAACAGGGTGACCGCCAGCAAGATGGTGGAGGCGATGCCGGAGCTGACGCCGGAGATGAGGAACAGCACCGGCAGCACCGGGTTGTTCAAGAGCGGATAGGTCTTGAGCGCCGACAGCAGAAAGCCGGTGTAGGCCCCCAACAGCACGGCAAGCAGCAACAAGAGCGGCGCCAGCAGCCGCTCGATGCGGGCAAGCCAAGCGATGAGATCATCCACAAAGGCGAACTTCTCTTGCAGCAGGTGACGGCGCAAGGTCTCGATCTCGGTCCGAAACACCACCGCCAGCCAGGCGAACAGCACCGCCATGTAGACCTGAAACAGCATGACCCCCATCGACATCACGGAGTCGAACTGGTAGTGGAACATCAGCTTCCAGAAGGTCCAGGGGCGGGCCAGGTGGAAGATGAGGATCAGTAACCCCAGCACCACGCTCAGAGGCGCCAGAATGGCGGTCGCCTTGATGATGCCGCTCTCGCTGCCGGCCCCCTTGCGGCGCAATAGCACCGAGAGGGTGGTGGCCCCAGCGGAGATGCCGAGCAGAAAGAGATAGATGGCGATGGGCCAGTCCCACACCAGCGAGGAGAAGTGAAATGCGTCATGCAACATGATCCATTCCTCCTTCTGTTACTGCGGTAGATGGCGATCGGACAAATCCCCAGACAAGTGAAGGGAAGTGAAATGCCTCTTGCATCGTCATGACTTTATCTCCCCTTTGGGCACGCGGTACATCTTGGGCGAGGTGCCGAGTGCCTGCTTGTAGCGATAGGTGGTCTCCTTCACCAGCCGTTTGGCGATGGGGCTGTCCGGGTCATCCAGATTGCCGAACACCAGCGCCTTGGTGGGGCAGGATTCCACGCAGGCCGGCTCCTTGCCTGCCGCCAGGTTGGTCTTGCGGCAAAAGTCGCACTTGTCGGCCACCTTGGTCACAGGGTTGATAAAGCGCACCTGATAGGGGCAGGCAGCCAGACAGTACATGCAGCCGACGCAGAGATCCGGGTTGACGTCGACGATGCCATCTTCCTTGCGGATATGGGAGGCACCGGTGGGGCAGACGTGCACGCAGGGAGCGTTGTCGCAGTGCTGGCAGGACTTGCGAAAGAAGTGGTACTCGGCATCGGGGAAGGCCCCGATGGGGCCGGAGCGGATGATCTCGAGGCGCGAGACCCCCTCTGGCACCTGATTCACCTCCCGGCAGGCATCCATGCAGGCGGTGCAGCCGATGCAGGCCGTCTCGTCGTGGATCATGCCGTAGCGGATCCCGTCGATGGTCTGGCTGTGGGCGAGGGTGGTGGCAAGGGAGCGGGTGTTGGCACGAGCAGCCCCCGTCATCATGATGAGGGCCCCCGCGCTCATCCCCGCCATGAAGTGACGGCGAGAGCAGCTCATTGTGCCTCCTTGCCCGGGGTGGTGTTCGCCTTGGCCGCCTTGACGGCCTCATGCTGCTTGCTGTGGCAGTCGACGCAGAGCTTGATGCGGGACTTCTCCGGAATAGCCACCATGGGCTCCTTGGCCGGGTGCAACTGGTGGCAACTGGTGCAGGTGAGCTTGGTGGCGTGCACGTCGTGGGCCCAGAGCGCCTCGCGCAGCGGTTTGGGTTCGTGACAGCTCATGCAGACCCCGTTCTGCTCGGCGATGGGGTAGCTGTCGGTACTCTGTTTGTCCTTGAAGCTGTCGCTAAAGCGCATCACATCCTTGACCCCTTCCCGGTGTTTGGGGGAGGGGTGACCATGGCAGTTGGTGCAGGTGACCGGCGCCAGGTTGTTGGGGTTGGTCGCCTGACCGTGCTTGCCGTGCATGCCGTATGCCTGCTCCTTGTGGCAGTCGGTACAGGCGGCATCGGGATTGCGCAAAAACTCCACCTCGTGTGTGGCAGAGAGGGCCGCAGGCGCATTGGCCGTATCGGCGGCCTGGCCCTGCAGGCTGGTCAGCAGCATGGCTGCCATCAGCATCAGTCGTAAGAAATCCATCGTTAAATCACCCATAGGAAGCCTCCATCCGGCTGCGGGCCCGACACTGCGGGCCCGCATGCCTCGTCATTGTGCGAGCCGTCCGGCCGCTTTGGCCTCGGCATCCCAGGCGGGGACAGTGGTCTTGAGGAACTGGGCCTTGTCGCTGTTCATCTGCTTCATGTCCATGCCAAGAGCGGCCTGGGCCTTCTCCTTGCTGGAGATGTCAGGAATGGCGATCTCGTGGCTGATCCCCTTGGCGGCCAGCAGGCGTGCCAGCTTGGTGCGGGCGTCGGCGGCCTTGTCCAGGGCGGTTCCCAGCATGCGCAGCGCCACTTCCGGGGCGTGCATCTGCACCCCGTGGGAGGCGATGGAGAAGTCCCAGCGCCATTGGGCGTGACGGATGTCCTGCAGAATGTCCTTCATTTCGGCCTCGGTGGCGCCGGCATCCCAGGCGGCCTTGGCTTCAAAGTGGGCGTGCACCAGCTGCTTCTCGACTTTGAGCTTGATCTCGGTGACGGCATCCTTGCGCTGCTTGACCACCCCTTGCAGCATCTCCTTGCTCTGGGTGTGGCAGTTGCGGCAGGTCTGGTCGAAGCGATCGAAGGGGTTGCCTACCTTGTGATCGGTGTAGACCTTGCCCTGTTCGTTCTGCACCTTGGGCATGTGGCAGTCGACACAGGCGACGTTGTTCTGGCCGTGAATGCCGGCGCGCCAGGTCTCGTACTCGGGGTGCTGGGCTTTGAGCATGGGGGTCTTGGAGAGGGCATGGGTCCAGTCGGCAAAGCCGATTTCATCGTAATACTGCTCCATCTGCTCCACTGTGGTGCCCTTATCCCAGGGGAATTTCACCGCCTTGGTCGGGCCGCTGAAGTAGTACTCCACGTGGCACTGGCCGCACACCTGGGATTGCTGATCGAAGCGCCCCTGCTCCTTGAACGGCTTGCCGATGGCGGTCATGGCCCGATCGGCATAGGGACGGGAGAGGTGCAGGGCAGGTTTACCCGCCTTGAACTCCTTCGAGGCGGTGTCGTGGCAGTCGGCGCAGCCGATGGTGTTGACTACTTCCGGCCCGCCTTTTGCCCACATTCCCTTGAAGTAGCCATCCTCACCCTTCTCGTCGATGACGCGAGCCACATCCGGGCCTTTGCAGCTCCAGCAGGCCATGGGCAGCGGACCATCTTCGGCGGTCTTGGGGGCGCCGGTGCGCAGGGTTTCCCGCACGTCGGTCAGGGCATAGAAGTGGCCGCGTGGCTTGTTGTAATCCTTGGCAAAGGGGTAACCGCCCCACAGCACTATCATATTGGGATTTTCCGCCAGCGCGTCGGTGCGTGTCTCGCTCTCGCGGGTAGCCTGCCAGCTGGTGAACTGATCGGCGTGATCCTTGGCGAACAGCTCGCTGCGCGCCTCTATCTTGCCCTTGGTGGTGGCTTCATCAGCCTGTGCCCAGCCGCTGGCGCCAAGCCAGCTTGTCAGCAGCAGGGCGGCGAGCCCCAGTTTGGTCTGTCTGTGTTGTGAACCCACGTTTATCACTCCCAGATAAATGTCCTGAACTGCCCAATTCCATCTTGTTGCGTGGATTTCATCCCCATTGGGCGGGGTGGGCAGATGTCTGATTGGCGGTGAATAAAACCGCGTAATATGTGATTACTCGAGATCTACCCTAACAAATAGGTAAATTTAATGATGATTTATCGGAGGGAGAGTTGTGCCAGATCAATTGGTACGCAGGATTGATCGTTGAAATGAGATCTGGATTAAATTTTATGAAAACTCAACTCCTTGTTAACGGCTGAACATATGATGGCGGGTGTTTGATGGATACCGTCACGAATGTGCCATTTTGCTACGTATCCTGGTTGTTACCGGTATGATTCAGAATGCCTGGCAATTACCCATGCATTTAACTGTTTATATATGCAAAATCACAGTGTTGCAGTATGGGCTTTTCTGGTCTTCGGGTTATGGTTCGCTCATCGAGGTTCTAAGCAGATTTCTCGTCAAATGACAGAAATGGTCACATGGTGGCTGACAGACATGTTAATAAAGGTGATGTGATTGGGGTCATCCAAATCTCATTTCGTTTAGAAAAGCCGGTGAGATGCACAATGTTGTAAGTAATGGCCATTTTATGGCGATTTTTGTCGAAAATAGCGAAAAGACCCACGCAGTCTGGTGCGGTATGATTATTGAACAGACAAGTATCCTGTGGGTACTGATGTTGGTAGTTACGGTTTTGCTGGAGGTTGTATGGCTGAGTTGCAAATTGAAAAGTCCACGGTGATCACCCAACTCGAGGGCTCCGTGTTTGTCATCAGTGCAGATGGATCTGTCATACGAGCAACGGTGGGGATGGCGCTGCAGCCGGGGGACCGCCTGCAAAGCGCTCAAGGGGGCCATTTTCAGTTAGCCGAGCCGGGCAGTGAGCCTGCAGGCGAGCAAGCGGTTGCTGCCAAACCTGAGCCCGCCACACCGGCTGCTGATGGACAACCGACCGATCCGGAACTGGCCTCGTTGCAAGAGGCGATCCGTCAGGGGATTGACCCGACCGAATTGTTCCAGGAGACCGCCGCTGGCAACGCAGCCGCAGCAGCGGGCAATATCGGTGGTGTGGCAGGTTCCAGCTCGGGTGGGTTTGTGGTGGTCGACCGTACCAATGATGCCACCCTGGCCGAGGCCGGGTTTGATACTGATCACGCCGTTCAGCCTGCAGGTGACGAGCAGCTGTTTGCTGAAGAGCGCGATTTCTTTGCCGCCATCACCATCACCGAACCGCAAACCAGCGACAACATCATTAACGCCGATGAAGCGGCTAGCGTCATCATTCGTGGTGTGGTGGATGATGTAGAGGTGGGCCAACCGGTCACCGTCACCCTTATCGATCAGGCGGGCAATTCACTAACGGTGACGACCGTGGTGCTGCCCGGTCTGGTGTGGGAAGCGAATTTTGGCGATGTGACCGGCAAGCTGGTGGATGGCCCGTTGCAGATTGTGGCCAATACTCAGGATCAGGCGGGCAACAATGCCAGCGACACCGGACAGACCCTGCTAGATACCATCACCACCATTACCCTGGATCTCGCCGATGAGAGCGACACCGGCGCCAGCCAGACCGATGATCTGACCCGTGACAATACCCCGCTGTTGCAAGGGAAGGGGGAGCCCGGCGCCACCGTGACCCTGAGCCTTGACGGCAGCGTGCTCACCGTCCTGACGGTGGATGCCGCCGGTAACTGGCAATATCAGTTGCCGCAGACTCTGGCCGATGGCCAGTACCAGTTTCAGGTCAATTCCGTGGATATTGCCGGCAACCGCGCCAGCGATACCCTCGTTATCAATGTCGATACCCAGGCCTTCATCGATATCGATGATCTCGATGCCGCAGCCCTTTTTGGCAACAGCAGCGCCACCCTGAGCGGTACCACCGGCAATGTGGAGGCGGGTCAAAGCGTCACCATCACTCTGGTAGACAGCAATGGCCAGCCGCTGCTGACCACCTCTGCACTGGTGGGGGCCGATGGCCGCTGGCAGGTGAGCGGCCTTGATCTCTCCGGCATCAATCAATCCTTTGAAGTGCGTGCCAGCATCACCGATCTGGCGGGCAATAGCGCCAGCGATGGCGCACCGCTGATCGGTCAGAGCGAAACCCTGACGCTCTCCGAAGCCGGATTGGCCGATGGCCCGATCACCGCGACCGGTAGTCTAAATACCGGTGCTGGCCAGGATGGCAATCTGCAAGTCCAGTTCGCTGCTGATCAGAGTGCGTTGGAAGGGCTGGGGCTCGTCAGCCATGGCACGCCCCTTGGCTACACCATCAACGGTCAGACCCTGACCGCTACCGCCGGTGGGGCGACTGTCTTCACTCTGACCCTCAACAATGACGGCAGCTATAGCATCGTCTGGAGTCAGAGTCTGGATCACGGTCAGGACGCGTTGCGCCTGCCGTTCAATCTCGAATATCGCGACAGCGACGGCGATCTGGTGAAGGCGCCGCTGGTGATCAATCTGGTGGACAGCAATCCGCCCAGCTTCGAGATCCCGGCCATTCCTCTGACCGAAGATGCCTTTACCAACGGCGCCGCCGTGGTGGGCGAGAGCAGCTTTGTGGTCAAACACACCGCCGATCCTCTGCTGGTGGATTCGCTAGTGTTCAGTAATCAGAGCAGCACCCTGACTACCCTCAACGGCTCGGGTCTTGCCAGCGATGGCCATCCGCTGACCTTTGAATTTGCCGGTGATCGCACCTTGATGGGTTACTACCTGGATGGCAGTGGCCAACGGGTGGAGGTGCTGCGCGCCGAATTGAATGCGCAGCAGCAGGACAGCGATCTGGCTGGGCGGGTGGTGGTCACCCTCACCGGCCCGCTCGATCATCAGGGGAGCGACACGCTTTCCCTCGGTTTGCAGGTAAGCGCCAACGAGATCGATGGCGACAGCACCAGCGCCGACCTGACCCTGACCGTCAATGATGGCAGTGATCCCGCATTGGGCATCGACAAGGGCGTCTCGCTGCAAGAAGGGGGCAACCAGAGCATCGATGGTCAGCTGTCGGTGACGGTGGGCAGCGATCGTCTGGTCTCCCTCAACTTTGAGGCCAGCCAACCGGCGCTGGTGGGGCTCACCAGCCAGGGCAAGGCGACGAGTTACGAGGTTCAAGATAACCAGCTGATCGTCAAGGATTGGCAGGGCAAGCCGATCCTCACCGTCACCATCGGGCTGGATGGCAAATACAACGTTTCCCTGACCGGTGTGTTTGACGAGCCGGAGGCGACCAACAGCCTCAACCTCGGCCTGAAGGTACAAGGCCGCGATTTTGACGGCGACAAGAGCAACCTCGGTACCCTCAATATCACCATTACCGATGGTGCCTTGCCGCAGGTAGACCCAGTCTCCCTCACGCTCACCGAAGATAGCAACTGGCAGCAGGGCCAGACTCTGTCGGGCGATCTGGCCATCACGGCGGGCAGCGATCCGCTGGTCAGCATCACCTTCGATGCCAATCAGCCGGGGCTGCAAGGGTTCACCTCGGGCAAGCAGGCCGTGACCATCACGGTGGCTGAGCATCGTATCGAGGGGCATACCCCCGATGGCACACTGGTGTTTGAGCTGACCCTTGGCAACGATGGCAAATACAGCTTTACCCTTCATCAACCGCTGGATCAGGGCAGTGCCGACAGCCTGCTCAAGGCGGGCTTTACCCTGCTCGACAGCGATGGCGACAAGGTCTCCTCCACCATGACTGTGGCGGTGGGTGATGGCGCCAACCCGACCATCTCCGCCGTGACCGGCACCACGATGACCGAGATGGCGCAAGGTGAGATGGCCGCCGTCAGCACCATGAGTTTCTCGGTCGCGCACGGCAGCGATGCCCTCGACCCAGCATCCCTCGCTTTTGACATCGCCAAAATCCAGAGCACTCTGACCGGATTAACCAGCCACGGTAACCCCGTCACTTTCACCGTGGACCCTGCAACTGGCCAGCTGGTCGGAACCGCCGGTGGACAGGTAGTGCTGCGCGCCGAACTGAGTCTTGGCGACAACAACGGCAACTGGAGCGTCACCGCCAAGGTTACCCTGAGCGGCGAGCTGGATCACAAGGGGAGCGAATCCCTCAACCTGCCGCTTGCCGTTACTCTTGCCGACAAGGATGGCGATCGCATTGGTACCACGCTGCCGCTCACCATCGTGGACGGCAAGGCGCCGAGTTTTATCCCGGGCACCGGTGTGATCCTGGATGAGGGGAACCTCACCGGCAGCAACAGCCTGAGCCAAACCGGTCACTTTG
>NZ_JAPDCD010000010.1:16758-118956 GCF_027705695.1 Aeromonas sp. QDB62
CAACGGGCGAGCGGCAAGATCACCATCAAAGCCGACTCGGATCCGGTGACCGATGTACGACTGACCCTCTCCGGTCAGGTCATGGATGCCAGCGGCAAGCCCATCACCCATAACGGCGAAACCCTGACCTGGAAAGCGGTTGGCACGGATGGTCACAGCTTCCAGGCAGTGACCAGCGGCGGTCTGGTAGTGATGACGGTGTCCATCCCGACCGTCCCCGCCAGCATCGCCGCTCACACCAGCGCGACTATCGATTATCAGGTGACGGTGCATACCAACCTGGATCACGGGGCGGATGACAAACTCAGCCTGACCTTGCCGGTCGAAGTCACCGACAGCGACGGCAGCGTGATCACTGGCAGTACCACCGCCGTGATCACCGACGCCGCCGATCCCGTGATCACTTCTATCGAGAGGGTCACCGTCAAGGAGTCGGATCTCGATGCAGTGAACGGTCAGCATCCAGGGACCACACCTGCAGAGAGTGGAGAAACCGATAGTGGCAAGGTGACCATTACTGCCGGTTCGGATCGGGTTGCCTCCCTTGAGCTGGATGTGGCTGCATTCAATCAGGCCAATCACCTCACGTCGGGTGGCAAAGCAGTTACGCTGGCAGCACACAGCACCGGCTGGTATTTGGCTACGGCCGAGGGGGGTAAGCCCGTTTTCTGGGTCCACCTCGATGTTAACGGCAGTTACAGCGTCCATCTGGTCGGCCAGCTTGATCACGGTGCACAGGGCAAGGATGAGTTGACCATCGAAGTGCCGCTGTTTGTCACCGATCATGATGGCGACCGCAGTCCGAACGTCAGTGTGACCGTAACGGTACAGGATGACATGCCTATCGGTACTGTTCTGGCTCATACCCTAAGCGAGGGGAGCAGTACCGTGACCGGCGATCTGCTGCCTACCGCCAATGAAGGTGCGGATGGTGCCCGTGTCGAGTCGGTCACCATCAATGGTCAGACGTACGCCATCAATGGTTCTCTGACGCAGGATGTGATGAGCCCAGATGGCAAGCAGGTGATGGGGTCACTGACCATCTCTGCCGATGGCTCCTATACCTTCGGGCCAGCAGCTGGTTTCAATCACGACGAAAGCCAGCTCAGTCAGGTGGTGACAGCCCATCTGGTGGATGGCGATGGCGATCGTGCAGACAGCACCCTGACCCTCAATCTGCAGGATGAAGCGGTGCACTTTACCGTCACGGCGGCGATTGGCAATGAGGATCAGGGGGCGCAAGACCCTATGCAGGGTATCCCTATCGACATGCAGCTCGATATTGGCGATTTCGATCGCGGTGAGCATGTGGATCAGCTCCTGATTCAGGCGCCCCCCAATGCCCATGGCACCTTCTATTACAACGGCGTTGCCCTCACCACCACGGCTGATGGCCTGTGGTTTATCGTGCCGGCAGCGGCCATGGTGACCAGTGACAATGTTCACTACACCACTCAGGGGGTGACCTTTGTGCCCTCAAGCAACTGGTCGAGCTGGAGCAATGGCAGTCAACCACTGCACTTCCAGGTGCAGCTGCAGGTCGGCGTCACCGAAGGCGCGGCACCTGCGGCCGTAACGGGCGAGCTGGCTGTGACGGTGCGCGGTGTGGCCGACAAGCCGATATGGGACACAACCAACACCACTCGCCACTATGACACCAATGAAGACAGCACAGGTATCAAGCTGGACGTCAAGGCGAGCCTGACTGACACCGACAACTCCGAGACGTTGACCTACCAGATCAAGCTGGAAGCGGGCAAGGGAACTTTGATGCTCAACGGTGCCGAGCTCAAGCCAAATAGCAGTGGCATCTACACCGTTTCGGCCGGCAACATCAACAAGGTGACTGTGGTTCCGGGCAAGGATTTCAGCGGTGACATCAAGTTGTCGGTGACCCCGATCAGCACCGAGAAGAACCCGATCGCTCCGGGTCAGGGTACGGCGCAGGGAGACAAGATTGAGCTGGTGATCAACGTCAATCCGGTGGCAGATGACGCCAAGCTGACCATTCGTGATATTCAGGGCAAGGAAGACACCCCGCTCGATCTGGGCAGCAAGATCTCCCTTGCTCATCTGGACGACAAACTCGATGACTCCGAGCAGCTGTTTGTTCGCATCAGCGGCCTGCCTGCTGGCGCGACCTTGTGGCTGGGCAGTGTAGCCGTGAGTCAGAACACCGCAGGCTACTACGAGGTGCCTTACGATCGGATTGGCGATCTCAAACTAGAACCGCCGAAAAACAGCAACGTCGATTTCGACCTGACCATCAAGGGGGTGGTGAAGGACTCGGCCACCTTGACCGATGCCAGTGGCCAGACACATACCGTGGTCAACGAGAAAGAGACCGCTGGTCAGACACTCCATGTGGATCTGGTGGGGGTGGTTGATAGACCGGACTTTATCCTCAATGGTACCGACTGGACCCATGAAGGTATTGGCAAGGGCTACAGCATCACGGTGGCAGAAGATGGTCAGGCGCCGCTCAACTTCAAGCTGGTTTCTGGTGAATTGGCTGATACCCCGTTAGATACCTCGGAAAGCCTTAACCTGGTGCTGAGTGGCCTGCCGGAAGGGGCCAAGGTATTCGATGCCAGCGGCAAGGAGCTGATGCTCACCTTTGCCGGACTCGATGCTCATGGCAAGCCGACCTATCAGGTCGATGTGTCGGATCTTGGCAATCTGGTGATCCAGCCGCCCCACAATAGCACGGCGGATTTGAACCTGATCGCCAAGGTGGTGGTGACTGAAAACGACGGCGACAGCAAGAGCTTCGATGTGCCGCTGCATATCAAGGTTGAGCCCGAGATCGACGCCACCGATTACAGCAAGACCAGCCATGGCCTTGAAGATCAGTTTGTGGTGCTGGACTGGCATCCGGTGTTGAGCGATGGCGCCGAGAAGGTGACGCACCTCAGCCTCTCAGGCATCGAGCCCGGTTACGAGATCTGGATCCGGGTGGGCGGGGTCGATACCCAGCTCACCGTGAACAGCGGTACGGTGGACTTGAGTGACACAGATCTGCGGAGCCTGTTAAACGGCGGCCAACTGCTGGTGAAAGCGCCGGAAGATAGCGACAGGGACACCACCATCCAGAGCCATGTCACCGTGACCCAGCATGATGTGGATTCGGGGGCCGTGGCCCAGAAGGTGATCGACGGCAATCTGCACGTCGATATTCAGGCGGTGGTCGAACCCGATGGCGAGTTGCAGATAGACAACCCCCTCCTCTTTGGCTTCCTCGATCAACCGGTGGATCTGGTTGGGGCATTCAGTTTTGACGACCGCGATCCCAGCAGCAGTGAGCGGATCGACTATCTGGTGATCAGCGATTTGCCCCCGGGATTTGTCGTTAATGGTGGTATCAGTGATGGTAAGGGCAACTGGACTGTTCCGGCAGGCAATCTGGGCAATTACAGCTTGCAGGCGCCGGATGGCTTTACCGGCCGGGTTAATTTCACGGTCAGTGCTCGGATTCTGGACTACAGCGATGACGGAGATATCAGTGTTCCCGTGGTTCGTGAAATGCCCGTGTCGGCAATCTTCATCTTTGCCAATGCGACCGATGAGAAGGCAGCCCAGATCATATTCCAACCTGCTGCCGTAGTCGGGGTTGAGGATCATGTTGTCGATCTCGGGGCTCAGCTCAAGTCGCAGATTGTGATTGCGAGCCAGGACAGTAACCACGATGAAGTGAGTATTGTCATCACAGGGCTCCCGCCGGGAGTCACTCTGCAGGGGCTCAATTACGACTTCGTCAATGGCGAATACCTGATCAAACTGCCGACCAGTCTGAGTGGTCTGGAGAATTTGACATTGGGGTTACCCACTGATTACGCCGGCACACTCAATCTGAACGTGCGAGTCGTTAATACCGATACCACCAGCGGCGATACCAAGCTGGTCGAGAAGCAAGTCACTCTCTCCATCACTCCGGAAGTAGATATCAATGGTGGCCAGGATGGTCAGCCCGAGCTGACGCTGCAGGTCAAGGATGTGAACGGTCAGCCCAGCAACCTGGAAGACACCGAGATCCACCTCGATCTCTCGGTCAAACTGGCTGATATCAGTCCTAGCGTGGCTGACGGCGGTCTCGAGACGGTGGAGGCGGTGACCATCACCGTCGATCCCAAGTTCGGCTATTTCCTGGTCGGCAACCAGCCACTGACCACCCTGGTGGTCAACGATGTGTCGGCGCTTAAAGATCTGGTGTTTGTGCCCAAAGAGCACTTTAGCGGCAAGGTGCCGCTCGATATCCAGGTCGATATTCTCGATACCGCCACCACCGGCACGGCGCAAGCCAGCTGGAACGGGCATGCAGAATTTGAGATCAAACCGGTCAACGATCCGGCCCAGCTCACGTTGCACAGTGTCACGGGGAGCGAGGATGGCACAGTCAACCTCGGCGGGCTAGGCGCGACCCTGATCGACAATGATGGCTCCGAGCAGATAGTGGCGCTGCAGATCAAGGGGGTACCGGATGGCTTCACCCTGTCTGCTCCGGCGGTCAACAATGGCGGCGGCGTCTGGCAGATCCCGGTGGGGACTGATTTCTCCAAGCTTACCCTGATCCCGCCAGCTGACTTCAGCGGCACCGTGGAGCTGTCGCTGAGTGCATTTACCCTGGACAAGGGGCTCACCATTCCGCTCGAAACCAGTGGCAGCTTTACCGTCACCGTGACGCCGGTGGGGGATGCCATCATCGCCGATATTCAGGATCAGGCGAGTGGCACCGAGGGGGATGTGATCACCCTGGATCTGGGGCTGGAGACCCGGGATACCCAGCCAACCGGCGGCAGTGTGGGTAATGTGCATGAGAACAAGCCCGAGCAGGTGCGGGTCACCATCGAAGGGGTGCCTGATGGTGCCCAGATCCGCTTGCCAAATGGCGTGGCGGGGACGGTTGTTGATCTGGGTGGCGGTCGCTGGCAGGTGACCACCGAGGGGGGCAAGCTTGGCGCTGTCGAGTTGGTGACCAATGATGCCAACGGTGCGCTGGATCTCAAGATCACGGCCCAGAGCCTCGACAACGGCGCCCTTGGCCCCGAGGTCAATGGCACCATCCGTGTGGATGTGAGCCCGGTCAACGATGCGCCAATCAACGTATTGCCAACGACCCCACTAGTTGCAGTGGAAGATCAGCCCTTCGTCATCCACGGCTTGCAGGTGAAAGATGTGGATGCGGGCAGCAGTCCCATCGAAGTTCGTCTCTCGGTCGAGCATGGCACCCTCAACCTGATGGCGGGCAGCGGGGTGACGGTGACCGGCAACGGGAGCGGGATGCTGGTGCTCAGCGGTCCGCTGGATGCCATCAATGCGCTGCTGTCCGGTGGGGTGACCTATCAGGGTGAACAGGACTTCAATGGTCAGGATCAGCTCACCATGGTGACCAATGATCTTGGCAATAGTGGTAGCGGCGGCGCGCTGAGCGATACCGACGTGGTAGCTATCGAAGTGCAGCCGGTCAACGATGCCCCGGTCAATCAGCTGCCTGGCAGCATGACGGTGAAGGAGGATGGCTCCCTGTCGCTCTCCGGCGTCAGCGTGAAGGATGTGGATGCAGGCAGTGCGCCAGTCTCCATGGTGCTGCGGGTCGAGCATGGTGTGCTGACCCTGCTGGGCGCGACGGGGGCCGTGGTGGTGCAGGGGGCGGGTACCAGCGAGATCTCCCTGGTGGGGTCGCTGGCCGATCTCAACCAGTTGCTGGCAAGCAACCTGCACTATGAACCGGCCAACGATTTCTGGGGGCAGGACACGCTCACTGTCACTACCTCTGATCAAGGCAACAGCGGTGCTGGTGGCCCGCTGAGTGACACCGATCAGGTGGCCATCACGGTCACGGCTGAGCCGGATATGCCGAATCTGACTGTGGATCAACATGCGTTCCATGCCTTGCAGGGGGCCGTTATCCCTCTTGGCATCAACGCCAGCGTGGTGAATCCGGCCACCGGTGAGCTCTCCATCCGCATCAGCGGTCTGGATGGGGCACAGGTGCAGGACGAGCATGGCCAGAGCGTCGGTCATGCCGATGGCAATGGTGACTGGCTGATCCCGGCCGATCACTCGGTTCCGCTCTTCTTCAGCGGTTTTGGTGACGGTGAGCATGTGTTGGGGATCAGTGCCGAGTCGAGTGTTGGCGGTTCAACCGTCAGCACGCCCCTTGAGACCATCACGGTGCACGGCCAGAGTGGTAATGAGCTGGTCGGTTCCGATCAGGGGGATTGGTTGTTTGGCTCCTCCGGTGATGACCGTCTGCTGGGGGGCCATGGCAACGACATCCTCACCGGCGAGGCTGGCAGCGATCTCTTCGTTTGGCAGCACGGGGATGAGGGGAGTGAAAGTCAGCCAGCGATCGATACCATCACCGACTTCCATCCGGAACAGGGGGACAAGATCGATCTGGCCGACATGCTGCAAGGGGTGAGCGGCAGCCATGTCGATGATCTGCTCAATCACCTCTCTGCCTCGGTGACCACGGGGAGCAATGGCCTGAGCGATGTGAACCTCTCGGTGGCGCCAGCCGGGGATGGTCATGTGACCCAGCAGATCACTCTGAAGGATGTGGATTTGACCAGCTGGAATCTTAGCGGTACTTCGTCCCACGATATCCTGCAGAGCATGCTGGAAGATCAACATAGCCTGATCATCCAGCACCCCTGATAGTGGGTGTGAAGCGTAAAAAAAGAAGAGCCGGCAATTTGCCGGCTCTTTGTTTATCTCTGCATGGATTGTTTTTTATACGGCCGCAAGGGCCGGGGGAGTCAGGCCAGCGCCTGGGCCAGCAGGTGGATCGGATGTTCACAGCGGAAGCTGGTGCTCATCTCGATCTGCCATTTGCAGGTCTCGCAATCGGTGATCACCAGATCGGGGGCCAGGCGGTTGATTTGATCAAACAGCCCTTCGCCGATGGTCTGGCTGGTTTCGTAGTTCTCCGACTTGAAGCCGTAGGTGCCGGCGATACCGCAGCACTGGGACTCCAGTACTGTCACCTTGACCCCGGGAATGGCGCGCAGCAATTCGAGGGTGTAGATGACGCCCCCCATCTTCTCCATGTGGCAGGGGGTGTGGTAGGCGATGTGCAGATTGAGCGGCTTCATCGCCGGTTTGTTGCCCTTGTAGAACTCGTTCCACAGGAAGCGGGTCACCAGCGAGATGCGATCGCGCACCTTGTGGTTGTCCTGTTCCAGCAGGTGGGGATATTCATCGCGCAGGGTGAAGCCACAGGTGGAGGAGGTGGCCAGCAGTGGCATCTCGTTGCCGAGCAGGGAGTTCTCCATCTGCTGGATGTTGAAGGCTGCCTGCTGTTTGGCCTTGTCCATGAAGCCGTTGGCAATCAGCGGCACGCCGCAGCACTTCTCCCGCTCCAGCAACTGCACGCCGATGTTCATGGCGTTGAGCACCTGCACCAGCTCCTTGCCGAGCTGCGGGTGGTTGTAGTTAACGTAGCAGCCGTGGAAGTAGGCGATCTGGCGCGCATAACAGGCCTGAGTCTCTTTCTGCTTCTTGTACCAGCCGCGGAAGGTGCCCTGGGAGTACTTGGGCAGGTCGCGGTGGGAGGAGACCCCCAGCGCCTTGTCCAGCACCAGTTTCATCGGCTTGAGGCCGGTGGTGAAGTTGACCACGGGGGCCATCAGGGTAGACATGCTGCCCATCAGGTCGGTGTGGGAGAGTACGAACTCGCGGATCCCCGGTTTGAAACCGCTGTACTGGTGCTTGGCCTTGGCGATGATGTCGCCGATGCGCACCCCGCTCGGGCAGGCTACTTCACAGCGTTTGCAGTTAGTGCAGTGCTTGAGGGCGCTGTCGAACAGCTCCGGGCTTTTGATCCGCAGCCGCTCCCCATCCGGGCCCGCCTGTTTCGGGCCAGGGTAGGCGGGGTTGGCCTTGGCCACCGGGCAGTAGGCGGTACAGACGGTGCATTTGATGCACTGATCGAAAGTTTGGTTGGCGTGATCCAGTAGCATGTCAGTTCTCCTCCCGGCGATGATGAAGACACGGGATATGGGACAAAGTAATCATTGGGCCGCGCCCAGAATATGGCCGGCAGCCTGCCAGCCGGTGGCAACGGCGACACCGGAACCTGACCCCTCTTTGATGGGGTCATAGTGCGCCAGCACGCTGCCAGCGCCGTAGAGGTTGACCAGCGGCTTGCCACCGCGCAGCACTCTGAGCTTGTCGTCAGTCTTGACCCCGAAGCCCATGAAGGGGTGGTGGTCAAACAGGCGTCGACCGGCCCAGGCATCACGCTCTTCCAGACTCAGCACATCGGCATCGAAGATGGGCTCGCGGATGCCGCGCAGACGGGACTCCAGCCCGCGACTGAAGAAGCTGCCGGAGGCGAGCACGAAGTGGTCCGCTTCAAACAGCTGATCATCGCCATTCTGGCTGTGCACGCCGATGACGCGATCACCCTCGTAGCGGGCGCCCAGCACCCGTTCACTGGTGAGGAAGGTGCCGCCAAGGGCCATGAAGCGGCGCTTGAGTGCCTCCTGCATCCGCATGCCGATCAGCGACGGCGGCATGGTGGCCACCTCCTTGATGGTGCAGCCGGTGCGCTGCTCCAGCTCCGCCAGACGCGGGCCGACCAAGCCAAGGGACAGGCAAGCAGGCAGCACGATATGGCGGCAGCCCGGTTCACCACACTCCAGTACCATGCGGCTGATCTCGCGGGCCAGGTCCGCCACCAGATGGTGCTTGTCACAGAGACGGGCGATATCGGCGGAGCGAAACTCGTGGGGGTTGCGGCTGAATTCCGCCAGCTGGGGCAGGCGTACTTCGCCGGTCAGAATGCGGCAGTGGGCGAAGCGGGGATGGGTCGCCAGATTGGCGGCCGCCAGCGCCGGATGAAAGTCGCGAAAGCCCTCGAGGGTGGCCAGCAGCAGTACATCCGGGATCGGCGTATCGGTGACGCAGGCACAGGTATCGGGGGAGAGCCAGGTGCGTTTGAGGGTGCCGATGGGGGTCAGGCGCTGGTGGTTGGTCTCGTGGCGCACCAGCGGCAGCCCCTGCTCGGCGCAGTGGCGCTGCAGATCGGCGAGGCTCGCTTCGATATTTTGCATCCCCACCTTGCTATAGGGGTGATCCGGATGGGCTGCCATAAAGGCGGGCAGGGCGGCGCGGGGATCTCCCTCGCTCTCCAGCAGATCGATCGAGCCGGAGGAGAAGTGCAGCGCACTCTGGCCGGAGGCCATCAGCAGGGTCTTCTGGCCCGCCTCTACCAGCCGCAGGGCGGCCGAGAGTCCCGCCATGCCACCGCCGATAACGATATTGTCAAACTTCATGACGGCTCTCCTTGTGAGTGGTCTCGCTGGTTGGGCCGCGAGGCGTATCGGCAACCAACTGCGGCGCCGTCCATTCTCCCAGGCCAAACAGCCCTTCGTAGATCCAGTAGGTGAACTCGGCCTCGCGCAGGGCATCGCCCCACAGGACGGGGCGGGTCCCCTTGTAACGCTCCTCGAGGAACTGGCGCAGCATGACGCAGGCCTGACGACCGTCAGCCTTGCCATACTCCTGCATCAGACCGGCGGCGCGATAGGCGCACAGCTCGCCCTGACAGGGCCCCATCCCCAGACGGGTGCGGCGGCGCAGGTCGATGAGGTTGTCCACATCCAGCTCGCGCAGGGCATATTCGATTTCGCCCGCGGTGACCATTTCGCACTCGCAGATGAGGGCGTTGGCCTTGGGGTTGTCACGGAAGAAGGCGATAACCCGCTCGCCGTGGCGGTATTGGGCAGAGCCTTCGACCGGCACCGAGAGGCCGGGAGCGGAGACCTTTTCCGGATCCCGTGAGCCGGGCAGGCTCAGTTCGGCGGTCTGGCAGTGCTTGCTGTTGCCGAGCTTCTTGGCCAGCAGATCGGTGGCCCACTCAGCCATCAGGCGGTAGGTCATCAGCTTGCCGCCGGTGATGGTGTTGAAGCCCTTGAGGCCATCGCGCTCGGCGTGATCCAGCAGCACGATACCGCGGCTGATGTTGCGGCCGGTGTCGTCACCGTCCACCGCCACCAGCGGGCGTACCCCAGCGTAGGCGCGTAGCAGACGGGTGCGGGCCATAATGGGAGCGAGCTTGATCCCTTCGCGCAGCAGCACCTCGACCTCTTCGGGTTCGACGGTGAGCTGGTCAATCTTGTTGTAATCGATGCGACTCGACGTTGTACCGATCAGGGAGATGGTATCGCCCGGCACCAGAATGTCGGCATCCGCCGGTTTACGGGCGCGGTTGAGCACCAACTGGTTGATGCGGTAATCCATGATGAGCAGGGAGCCCTTGGCCGGGAACATGCGGATGCCGAGATCGGCGTATTCGCAAATTTGCTGGCCCCAGATGCCGGCGGCGTTGATCACCTCCTGACACTCCACCTCGAACGCTTCGCCGGTGCGGGTGTTGATGGCTTTGACCCCGTGCACCCGATCCTGCGTGCGCAGCAGCCCCAGCACCTTGCTGTGGGTGAAGATACGGGCGCCATGTTCTTTCGCGTCCAGCACGTTGGCAGCGGCGAGGCGGAATGGGTCGACCGTGCCATCCGGCACATGGATGGCGCCGATCATCGCCGGGTTGGCGTTGGGTTCGAGCAGCAACGCTTCGCGGGGATCGAGCTGGCGGGTGTCGATACCGGCCAGGGCGCAGGCATCCATAAAGGTGCGTTGGAAATTGATGTCATCTTCCGGCAGGGTGAGGAAGAGGCCGCCCGTGTCCTCGACACAGTGGCTGGCAATCCGCTTGAGGATGCGGTTTTCCTGGATGCATTCGCGGGCGGACTCCTGATCCGTTACCGCGTAGCGAGCACCGGAGTGCAGCAGGCCGTGGTTGCGGCCGGTGGTGCCAGCGGCGATATCATCGCGCTCGAGCAGGATGCAGTCGATGCCGCGCAGTGCGCAATCGCGCATGATGCCGGCCCCTGTGGCACCGCCGCCTATGATGACGACTTGTGTGGTTATTCTTTTCATTGTTGCCCGTCTCATCTCTTCCAGATGAGGCCAGTGTGGCGCACTTCTGAGTGAAAATGTTTGATATGGGCCAAATTTGCGCTCGCAAACGCTCATTCGCTCGCGCGTTAATGAGCATTATGTGACATTTGTCACGCTTGCCATCGCATCGATTTGTCGGCCGGTGGCGAATGACAGGTACAAAAAAGGGGCATCGGATGCCCCTTGCCGCTGTTTGACGAGTCTGGTGGGTGTGTTACGCGTCAGCCACAGCACTTCTTGTGCTTTTTGCCGCTGCCACAGGGGCAGGGATCGTTGCGGCCGGTTTTGAGCGGCAGGGGATCGATCTCCCCTTCGGTGTAGACCCAGCGCCCCTGATAACGCCCGAAGCGGGAGCGCTCATGCAGGCAGTGGCGCTTATCCCCCTCCAGAAACCAGGCTTTGAACTCCACTATCCCGGTTTCATCTTGCGGGCCGCCCTGGCTGGTGATGAGCTCGAGACCGTCCCAGCGGGTGTCGATGCGTGAAAGCTCTTCGGCGGTGAGGCCGCCGAGGTGGGCCGGATGCCAGCTATGGACCAGATACTCCCCCAGCCCGAGCACGAAGGCGCTGTAGCGCGAGCGCATCAGCTGCTCCGGGGTGTCAGCCACAGCGCCACTGTGAAGTGAGCCACAGCACAATTCGAGAGAAAGGGTTGAACTGCAAGGACAAAGATTCATGATTTTCACATTCTGGCCGATTTGTTTAAGTGAATTGTAACGAAAGGGGGGGTCGCCCTGCCAGCACCTATACTGATGAGTAGGCTAGGAATTCCAATAAAAACAGCTGCAAGGATGTGAAAGATGACGCTAAAACAGAAAATCCTGTTACTGGGTGCAGTACCAGTACTGCTGATGGCCCTGGTGGTCAACCTCAGTAACTACATGGTCTCCAAGAGCGCTCTGGAGTCTGAGCTGGTGGTGGCGAGGGAAGATGCCATCAAGGAGCGCAAGGCGCTGCTCAGCAGTTACATCATGATGGCCAAAACCGCCGTCGATGCCGTATATGCCCTGCCGGATTCACCGGAAAATCGTCAGAAGGTCAAAGAGTTGCTCAGGCCACTGCGTTACAGCAGTGACGGCTACTTCTTTGTCTATGACTTTGAGGGTAACACAGTGCTGCTGCCGACCCGTGCCGAGCTGGAGGGAAAAAACCGCTGGAATGACAAGGATGCCAAGGGCAAGTTGCTGATCCAGGACATCCTCAAGGTGGCCCGTCAGGGGGATGGGTTCTCCGAGTACTGGACGGCCAAACCCTCCATCGGTCGTGATGCCCCCAAGCTGGCCTTTAACATGGTGCTGGACAAGTATCAGTGGGTCATCGGTACCGGTTTCTATATCGATGATATCGACAACGATCTGGCCGCCCTGCGCGCAGAGCGCGAGAGCAACATGTATGCGTCGCTGCAGAGCAGCGTGCTGGTGATCCTGCTGATCCTAGGTATCACCCTGGTCGTGACGGTGATCGTGGGTAACCGGGTGACCAAACCGCTGGCGGATGCGGTGTCGGCGCTCAATGACATTGCCGATGGTGAGGGGGATTTGACCCAGCGTCTCAAGGTGCAGAGTCAGGACGAGATTGGCCAACTGGCCAGCGCCTTCAATCGCTTCGTCGAGCGGATCCAGTCGGTGGTGAGCCAGGTGGGCGAGACCAGCAATCACCTCTTTAGCGCCGTTGAGAAGCTGCACAATCTGAGCGAACACTACGATCATCAGATGCAAGGCCATAGCCGCGAGACCGATCAGGTGGTGACCGCGGTGACCGAGATGAGCTCCACCGCGCAGGAGGTGGCGGCCAGCGCCTCCAATGCCGCGACAGCAACCAGCGATGCGGCCCGTGAGTCTGACGCTGCCCGCGGTGTGGTGAGCGGGGCCATCAACAGTATCAACCGGCTGGTGGGGGAGGTGCATACCGCCTCCGGCGTTATCGAGCAGCTGGCGCAAGAAACCGCCAAGATTGGCTCCGTGGTGGAGGTCATTCGCGGCATTGCCGAGCAGACCAACCTGTTGGCGCTCAATGCCGCCATCGAGGCGGCCCGGGCCGGCGAACAGGGGCGCGGCTTTGCGGTGGTAGCGGATGAAGTGCGCTCCCTTGCTGGCCGTACCCAGCAGAGCACCAAGGAGATCAACGAGATGCTGCAGCGGTTGCAGGGCGGCGTCAAACAGGCGGTGGATGTGATGCAGGCGAGCGAAGAGCGCAGTCAGGAGACGGTGCAGGAAGCGGGACACATCGCCAGCTCCCTCGACAGCATGGTGACGGCGGTCAGTACCATCAACGACATGAATATCCAGATCGCCACCGCCGCCGAGGAGCAGCATGCGGTGTCGGAGGAGATCAACAAGAACCTGGTAGCCATTCAGCAGATCGTCAGCGAGCTGACCGATGCGGCGGTGGAATCCAACAGCACTACCCGCGATCTGGCCAATACCGGTGACAAATTGCGCAAACTGGTCTCCCAGTTCCGTTATTGATCCTGTCAGGGTCCGTGATGACAACCACAAGATGCGGTCTGAACTCCGGTTCAGGCCGCACTTTATTTGGGGATTGCCCAATAATGTGTGAAAATTGGCGGCCCCTGTGTCAGCCCTTAATCCATATCCTATGAATGAGATCGTGAAAGGCAGTATCGACTTGATCCGGCAGCTCAACTACGGCCTGGTGTACGCCAGTCTGGAGGAGCACAAGGAGCTGTCACGTACCGATCTCTCCCGCCTGACCGGCCTCTCCCCTGCCAGCATCACCAAGATCACCCGTGAACTGCTCGATGGCGGTCTGGTGGTGACCTGTGGCGAAAGTTCGGTGGGGCGCGGCCGTCGCCAGACCCTGCTGCGCATCAACGAGCGCCGCTTCCAGTTTCTCTCCATGCGTCTTGGTCGTGGCTACGTGGATATGGCGCTGTTCGACTTTTCCGGTCGCTCGCTGGCTCGCCAGCGCCACCTCTTTACCGAAGAAGAGCGGGCCGATCTGTTGGGCAGTCTGGTACACGCCATCAAGGTGTTTCTGCCGAAAAAGTCCCTCAGTCTGGCCTGTATCGCCCTCTGTCTGCCGGGTCAGGTGGAGCGTCACTCCGGCATGGTCAAGCACTTCCCCTTCTACGATCTGCGCAACTGGCCGCTGGGGCCCACGCTGCAACAGGCGTTCTCGGTACCTGTGCTGGTGAGCGGTGACGTGCGCACCTGGATCCAGGCCGAGCGGGAGTGGGGGGCTGCCAAGAATTGCGCCGATGCGGTGCTGGTGTTTGTCCACAACGACATCGGGGTCGGCATGGTGGTCAATGGCCAGCTGATCGAGAGCGAGAATGCGCTGCTCGGGGATCTCAGCCACCTGCAGCTCGAGCCTTACGGCCAGCGCTGCTACTGCGGCGGTTTTGGTTGTGCCTGCACCCTGGTGACCAATCAGGCGCTGGAGGCGCAATACCGGGATCTGCGCGAGCGGATGCAGGAGCACGACTTGCCCGAGAGCGTCACCATCCGCGAACTGTGCGAGCTGGCGCTGGCGGGCAACAGCCTTTGTCAGGATATTCTCCATCAGGCGGCGGGCCGCCTCTCCAAGGTGCTCTCCAACCTCATCTGCCTGCTCAATCCAGGCAAGTTGCTGCTGGGGGGCGAGATCACCCGTGCCGATCGGCTGCTGTTCCCCATGCTGCACCAGTCGCTGGCCAGCCAGTTGCCTGCCGAATATCTGGTGCGGCTGCAGATTGAATCCACCCACTTCTACGAAGACCCCACCAAGCCCACCTCGGTGCAGGTGCACAAGGCGCTGCGCGATGGCAGCCTGTTGCTGGAGCTGCTGCGCAGCTGTCAGGAGTCGTAAGGCAAGAGAGTTTGGCACTGTGTCTGGCGAAAGGGGCAGGGATTGCTGTTCCGCCAGCGCGTAACTCGGTACAATCTTGCGCTTTTCCGGCAGCGCCCCTGTTATCGCACCCTGTGGCGCCGTGACATGTTGGCACCGCTGCCGTTCCTGTTTTGACTCAGTTGTGAACCTAGATGAAGCCTGTTCCTGATCACGCCGTCAACCGCCTGCGGGCCTGGCGCAAGAGTATCTCTACCCGACCGTTTCTTGCCCGTGGCGGCACCCTGGCCCGCTGTCCGGCCTGTCAGCTGCGCGAGGACTGGTGTGCCTGCGAGTGGCGCCCCGAGCTCAAAGCCGAGGCCGGTTTCTGCCTGCTGATGTATGACAGCGAGCCGATGAAGCCCTCCAACACCGGTCGCCTCATCGCCGATGTGTTGCCGGATACCACCTGGGCCTTCCTCTGGTCACGTACCCAGCCCCATCCCGAGTTGCTGGCCCTGCTGGCCGATCCTGCCTGGCAGCCCTATGTGGTCTTTCCTGCTTGCGAGAAGGAGCCTGCCCGCCTGACCGGTGAGGTGACGTTGGCGCCGGGCAAGAGGCCGCTCTTTATTCTGCTCGACGGCACCTGGCCCGAGGCGCGCAAGATGTTCAACAAGAGCCCCTATCTGGACGGTTTTCCTGTGCTTGCCATCAAGCCCGATGCGCTCTCCACCTACGGGATGCGAGTGGCCAACTGCGATGAGCACCTCTGCACCGCCGAGGTGGCGGCCTGCGTGCTGGAAGTGGCGGGAGAGCTCAAGGCGGGGCAGGCATTGCAACACTGGTTCAATCTGTTCAGCAGCCGCTACATGGCCGGTCGGGTCAGCCGTTTCCCCGGTGCCGATGAGGATCATCTGTGTGAGGCGCTGGCGGCCATCAAGGAAGCGAACGTCGCTTCACCGGCTTGCTAACTGGCCCTCTGAGGGTTGGGGCAGGGGCGTGGCAACTCACATCAATGAAAATCAGGAATCAATTGGCTGCCACTGTTTCGTTAGATTCATCGACGGTGGCCCGCTAGGATAGCGGACAGCCTGTGCAGCCCCTGCACAACCCCGTTTTAGTTATCTCCGGTTGCCCAACCCCTTCGGGCAACCCAATCTCGTGAGGTCTATGGATGGAATTGGAACTGGTTACCCTGTTTGCCCTGTTTGGTGTGGCGCTTGTCGCCGGCTTTATCGATGCCATCGCCGGTGGCGGCGGCCTGCTGACGGTGCCAGCGTTGCTCGCCACCGGCATGCCGCCCGCGCTGGTGCTCGGCACCAACAAGCTGCAGAGCAGTTTCGGCTCCTTCTCCGCCACCTGGTTCTATGCCCGCAAGGGGCTGTTGGAGTGGGCCATGATCTGGCCTGCGGTGATCTGCACCTTTATCGGTGCTGCCATCGGCACACTGGCGGTACAGACCATCGATGCCGCCATTCTTGAGCGCTTGCTCCCTTTCCTGCTGATGGCCTTTGCCTGCTACTTCTACTTCTCGCCGCGGGTAAGCGATGCCGAGAGCTCTCGCCGTCTTACGCCCATGTTGTTTGCGCTGCTGGTGGGGGGGGGGGTCGGCTTCTATGACGGCTTCTTCGGGCCGGGTACCGGATCGTTTTTTGCCATCGGTTTCGTGGCGCTGGCGGGCTTTGGCATGGCACGGGCTACCGCTCACACCAAGTTGCTCAACTTCACCTCGAATATTGCCTCCCTGCTGTTCTTTGCCCTCGGTGGCAAGGTGGTGTGGAGTGTCGGTTTTTGCATGGCGCTGGGGCAGTTTATCGGGGCCCGTTTCGGCTCCAAGATGGTGTTAAAGCAAGGGGTGAAGCTCATCAAGCCGCTGCTGGTGACCGTCTCGTTGCTGATGTCTGCCAAGCTGGTCTGGAGCCAGTATCCGGAGCTGTTTGCCTGGATCTGAACCGCGGCGAGTGGGCAACAAATTGGATGTTTACGGGGCCCTTAGGCCCCGTAAACATCTGGCGGGTTTACACAGTTAGCGCGGCGTGTCGCTGCAGTGGCGAAAGTGTTGGTGCAGGGCGCTGACCAGCTGGGCAACCCGCTCGCGCTTGAGGCTGCTCTGCCGGTAGACCAGATGGAGGGGACGGCCCAGTCCGGGCAGTGGGCGCGCCATCTCCCCCTGTTCTCCTACCAGCCCCAGCAGGCCAGCGGGCAGCAGTACAGGGCCAATGCCTGCCTTGGCGAGCTCGATGAGCGCCAGATAGGAGTCGAGCTCCATGGCGGGCTCCAGCCCCATCTCTGCCAGCGGTTCGCGCAGGTAGCGGTTGGAGGGGTTCTCCAGATCCATGGCGAGGATCTTGCGCCTGCTTTCTCCGCTTGCTGGCGGCAGGCTCTGCTGCGCCTCGCCAACCAGATAGAAAGGCTCTTCCAGTAGCAGCTCGGTGCCGAGGCCATGGCCGGGCGGGAGGCGACCGGCGCAGATGCCGAGCAGGGCATCGCCGCTGCGCACCCGCGCCAGAATCACCGGGGTGTGGTGGGTAGAGAGGGCAAGATGGGGATCGCGGCCCAGATAGTCGCGCATAAAGTGGGCGAGGTAGCCCGCCAGCAGGGTTTCGGAGCAGGCGATGGGGAGCGGGCTGTGATCAGCCAGATCCTGGCTATCTGCCAGCACCCCCTTCATTTCGGCCAGACTCGGTGCCACCCGCTCCAGCAACTCCTTTGCCTGCGGGGTGAGGCGGATCTGGCGCCCCTCCGGCTCGATCAGCTTCTTGCCAAGGCGCTGCTCCAGCTGGGCAATCCGCTTGCTCACCGCCGACTGGCTGATATAGAGGCGACTGGCCACCTTGGCCATGGTCCCTTCGCTCGCCAGCAGGCTCAGCGTCTCCAGCCCTTCCAGTAACATCTCGCCCTCTCGTGTCGCCACCATGCCTATCGAATGGTGCTACCTTAGGGGCTGACTGGCTCAGGAGCAAGCGTCGTTTGCTGCCTTGGCCGGTCGAATGCGCCATTTGCTTAAGGGCGGCGCGAAGATCAGCAGATTGCCAATGAGGCTCACCACCACCCCGACCACCGAGACCGGCTGCCAGACAAAGCCTTCGTAGAAGGTGGAGAGGGTGAGCGCCACCAACGGAAAGAGCACGGTGGCGTAGGAGGCCTTGCTGGCACCGATGCGCCCCACCAGGGTCAGGTAGGCGGTAAAGGCGATCACCGAGCCAAACAGGGCGAGATAGACCATGGCCGCCAGATAGTGACTGTCGGTCGGCACTACCAGTTGCTGGCCGAGCAATGTGACCCAGCCCAGCAACAGCGCCACGCCGTAAACCATGCCCCAGGGCACCAGTTGCAGTACGTGATAGCCGTGGCGCTGACCCCGGGCCGAGATCAGATTGCCTAGTGAAAAGCAGAGAGTACCGCCGCAGGCGAGCAGCAGCCCCTTCCAGCCGTTTGCACCCAGTTGCGCATCCGCCAGCACCGGCCAGAACAGCAGCAGGGTGCCCAGGAGCCCCAGCAAGGAGCCTTGCAGCCAGCGCAGGGTGGGGCGCTTGCGCTCGAACAGCCAGAGGTTGAGGCCGTTGAAGATGCTGGCACTGGCGAAGATCACCGCCGACATGCCGCTCGGGATATAGCGGGTGGCGTGGTAGAAGCAGAGAAAGTTGGTGGAAAAGAGCAGGGCACCGAGCAGTGCGGCGTAACGCTGGCCGTGCCAGGGGAGGCGTGGGAAGCGGCCGCTGGCGGTGAGCAGGGCAAACAGTGCCACCGCCGCCAGCAGGAAGCGGTATAGCACCGACACCTCGATGGGGATGGGGCCAAGTTGCCAGGCGATGGCAATCCAGGTGCTGCCCCAGATAAGCACGGTAGCAAGATAGAGCATCAGGTTCATCACAGTTCCGGTGAGTCAGGGGGAGAGATGACCCACTATGGGGCGAGCTCTGATGGCTGGATTGCACCATCTTGCGGTTTTTCATCGCCCTGCGCTGTCATCTGCGGGCGTGGTCGGTAAGATGGATGGCAGGCGGGAGAGCCGCGCAAATAACCGGACAGGTGGCAGGGGCGAATGAAAACAGCAGGGGTATTTGATGCACTGGTCAGCACCGGCGCCCGGCTGGAGGACGCCTGCTGGCTCGAACCCGGGCTCGGGGTGGCCAGCTGGCGCAACTGCTATGACCAGACCCGCTATCACAAGCCGGGCCACCACACCCTGAGCGTCTATCTGCAAGGGGGCGAGCAGACCGAGCGGCTTGATGGGCCGGGTGGCCACGGTGGCACCGGCAAGGTGTGCATCATGCCGGATCACCACAGATCCGAGTGGCTGGTGCGCGAAGAGTTTCGCTTCTTTCATCTCTACTTCACCCCGGCTCACCTCACCCGTATCGCCGAGGAGGTGTGTGACAAGGAGGGGCGCCACCTGCAACTGGTGGACAAGACCTTTATCGACGATCCGCAGGCGGCCGGACTGGTGCAGCGCCAGCTGATGCAGCTGGAGTGGCAGCACGGGGTCGATCGGCTGGCGCTCTCCCACGGCGCCTGGATGTTGATCCTCCATGCCTATCGCCACCACACCGAGGAGGCCCCCGGTTTGCCGCCTCTACGCGGCGGGCTGGCGCCCGTGGTGATCAAGCGGGTGCAGGAGTATCTGCAGGCCCATCTGGCCGATTCGGTCACGCTGGCAGAGTTGGCGCAGCAGGCGGGGCTGAGCGAGTATCACTTCGCCCGCATGTTCGGCCAGAGTCTCGGCTGCCCGCCCCACCGCTATCTGCTGGGGCTACGGCTCAAGCGGGCAAAGCAGCTGCTGGCAGGCCCGGAGCCACTGGCCAGCATCGCCAGTCAGTGCGGTTTCTCTTCCCAGGCCCATTTCGGCAACCGTTTTCGCGAGGCGTTTGGTTTGACGCCGGGACAGTGGCGGGCGAAATTGTCATCTTCCTGTCACAGATAACCCTGAGACTTTGGGCAAAAGAGGTGTACTCTCTACCACTTATCCATTGAAAGGAATGCCCATTGAATTATCGCAAACGTCAAACTCGTACTCGTCACCTCTGGTTTAGCCACTGGAATGTTCCGCAAGATCGCACCGCTGTTGTTACCCCTCCCGAACCTGCAGTGCCTCACAGTTCACGTTGAAATCCCCCCGCCTGCGATAGGATTTTTCCGGTAATTTTGCCACTATTGCCCCATCACAATGATGTGGACATGGCTGGATGTTTCTGGAACGTATTGAAGTCAAAGGTTTTCGCGGTATAAATCGCCTGTCGCTCGGGCTGGATCACACCACAGTGCTGATCGGCGAGAACACCTGGGGTAAATCGAGCCTGCTGCGCGCCCTCTGGTGCCTGCTGGGGCAAAATGCCGAGCCCTATCAGTTCACCGCCGAGGATTTTCACCAACCGGAAGATCCCGAACTGGCGCCGGCACGCCACCTGCAACTGGTGCTCACCTTCAGTGAGCACAGACCCCAGATGTGCCAGCACTCCCGTCGCCTGGCTCGTCTCAGCCCCTCCTGGGTGCTGCATAAAGACAAATTCCACCGTATTCACTATCGCGCCAGCGCCGAGCTGCAGGCGGATGGTTCTGTGCTCACCATGCACGACTTTCTCGACGGCGTGGGCAAGAGTCTGCCCATCGCCAATGCCCATGAGCTGGTCTCCATGCTGATCACCATGAACCCGGTGTTCCGGCTGCGCGATGCCCGCAGTGCCCGCAACGGGGTAGAGACCCTGCAGTGGGGAGATCTCTCCGAACATCGCCTGAGCGAGCTGGCGGACAAACTGATCGACGAACCCCAGCGCATCGGCGAGCCGGAGCTCAAAGAGGCTCTGCAGGCGGTGCGCCAGCTGATGGATCACTACTTCAACGCATTGGCCCCCATCAAGAACAAGCCGCGCAGTCAGCGCGACATCATCAATCGCCCCATGACCCTGCGCAATCCGGGTAACCTGCATACCCTGCTGCGCCGCGCCGACAACCGCGCGCTGCAACTGGCGATGGCGGGGATGGCGGCCACCCTGCTGCAGGCGCGGGGCAACCGCGAGCTGGAGGAGGGGGCCCGCCCCATCATGATCCTGGAGGACCCCGAGAGCCGGCTGCACCCAACCATGTTGGCGTTGGCGTGGGGGCTGCTGGAACAACTGCCGGGCCAGAAGCTGCTCACCACCAACTCGGGGGATCTGCTCTCTTCCCTGCCGCTCAATCAGGTGCGGCGACTGGTGCGCCGTCAGCAGGATATCCTCTGTCACCAGCTGGGCGGCGAGCGCTACAGCAGCGACGATCTGCGCAAGATTGCCTTCCACGTGCGGATCAACCGCCCCATGTCGCTGTTTGCCCGCTGCTGGCTGCTGGTGGAGGGGGAGACCGAGATCTGGCTGCTCTCCGAGCTGGCCCAGATCTGCGGTTACAGTCTGCGGGCCGAAGGGGTGCGGATCATCGAATTTGCCCAGTGCGGCCAGTCGCCGCTGATCAAGGTGGCGCGCGACTTTGGCATCGAATGGCACCTGCTGACCGATGGCGACGAGGCGGGGCTCAAGTATGCCGCCTCGGCCCGGGGGCAGCTCAAGGGCGAGCGGGAGCGGGACCGACTGACCCAGCTTCCTGCCGCCGACATCGAGCACTACCTCTATCACAATGGTTTTGAAGCGGTGTTTCGCCGCGAGGCCGGGGTGGGCGGGCGCGCCATGTGGAGTGCCAGTCACATCATCAACAAGGCGATCCATCACCGCAGCAAGCCGGGGATGGCGCTGGCGGTGGTGGAAGAGGCGGAGCGGCTCGGCGCTGAGCATATTCCGCCGGTGATCCGCCAGATGTTTGCCCGGGTGGTGGCGCTGGCCCGCGGTCAGGGCTAAAGCCGGCGCCGCATCCCGTCACTATGGGCATGGCTGCCAGCAGGACGCCCTTCAAGGTGGGCCCTGCTGGTGGAAATTGCCCCGGATTGTTTGCCCACGATTGTTTGTCGCGATTGGGGATAGCCGCCGGTTTGGGTATACTCGCCCCTCTCTGGCGCCCCCTGTGGCGCACCTCGAATCTTTACTGCTGGAGGCGTCGTGTTCGTCCAACTCCCTTTTTGGCTCTTTCCCCTCACCGGATTGATGGCGCTTGGCGCCCTGATCGCCCTCGGTATCGTGCTGTGGCGCGGTGATATCTGCCCCGGCCAGCGCTCGCGCATCAGTCAGCAGCTCTTCTCCATCTGGGTCATTACCGCGCTCTCCTTGATGCTGGCGGTGGAAGCCAAGGCGGCCAGCTGGCTGATCTGGAGTGGTGGTGTGGCACTGGTGCTCGGGGTCGGCTTGTCGCTGGCCCAGTCACGGCTGGAGGGTAAGCGTTCAGTCCCCTCAACGCTGCTCTGGCTACCGGCGTTGCCGCTCGCTGTCTATGGCTTCGGGCTGCTGCAACTGCAAGGCTGGGTGAGCGGTCTACTGCAGATGGCGATGCTGGGGGCGGCCTTTGCCCACCTGATGCTGCTGCGGGCCCGTCATCGTCTCAAGGCATTCAACACCCTGTTGCCGCTGGCCGGTCTGGTGGGGGCGATGGCCAGTCTTATCTGGCTGGCGGTGCTGGTGGGTTGGCAAGGGGGCGAGGCCAATCTCGATGCGCTGATCCCGGCGGTGGTGACCCAGGCGGCCCTGCTGGTGGCCTCTCTGCTGCTCTGGTTCAGTCCGCTCTATCTGCAGCGTGATACCGCGCCTGTGGTGGTCTCCACGACCCTATGTGGCCTGCTGATCGCCCAGATTGCCGCCACCAGCGTGTTGCACCAGCTGGTCTGATGCCTGCGCCGAAAAGAGAAAGCCCCGAGCCAACGCTCGGGGCTTTTGTATATCTGGCTTGCAGGTATCGCAGCTATCCATTAGTAGCAATTCATTACCAGCAATCAAGCTGCAGCTATCGATCAATAGAAGTCGTCGGCCCCGCAGATAAAGAGGCAGCTGCTGCGCGGTTGGGCGAGATACTCCCGTGTCAGCCCTTCCAGTGGCATGCCGAAGGTGCAGATATCTTGCGGTGAGGGGAGGGCCGTATCGAGGATCCGCCGCCAGTAGCCGCCAACCCCCTTGGGCGGGCTCGGCAGGTTGAAGGTGAGGGGCTCCCAGTAGGCGTTGAACAGCACATAGAGCGCCAGCTTGGTTTCGCTCGATAGCGCCGACATGGCAATGGCGTGGGAGTGGGGGCTGAAATCCGGTTGCCCGGCGTTGACCCCGTGCCAGCAGATCTCGCTGTGGCGCAGGATCTCGGTGAGCGACAGCGGCATGCTCTCCTGCTCCGGGCGCTGGAACAGGTGTTTGCGGTACTGGATCAGCTCCTTCATGAAGCGGAACATCTCCTGACCGCGGGCGTTGGGTAGCCAGTTCATCCAGCAGGTGGCGTTATCCTGACAGTAACCGTTGTTATTGCCCCGCTGGGTGCGCAGCAGCTCATCCCCCATCAGCAGCATGGGGGATCCCACCGAGAGCAGGGTCGCCACCATCATGTTCTTGGCCTGCCGCATCCGCAGGGCGTTGATCTGGGGATCTTCGGTGATCCCTTCATGGCCATGATTCCAGCTGAAGTTGTGATCGCAGCCATCGCGGTTCTCCTCCCCGTTGGCCTCGTTGTGCTTGCCGTTGTAACTGGCCCAGTCCCACAGGGTAAAGCCATCGTGGCAGGTGACGAAGTTGATGCTCTTCTCGGGATCGGCGTGGTGATAGTGGTAGATGTCGGGGCTGCCGCACAGCCGCTCGACAAAGGTAGTGACGCTGTTGTCATCGCCGCGCAGGAAGCGGCGCACATCATCCCGGAACTGGCCGTTCCACTCACGCCAGCGGGCGCCGGCAAGCGACCCCACCTGATAGAGTCCCCCCGCATCCCAGGCTTCGGCAATCAGCTTGATGTCGGCGATGTTGGGATCGGTATCTATGGTGCGCAGGGTGGGCGCATTGGCCTGCGGCTGGCCCGACTCGTCCCGCGACAGGATGGCGGCCAGATCGAACCGGAAGCCATCGACGTGCATCTCCTGACGCCAGAAGTGGAGGCTGTCCATGATCATCCGCAGCACCACCGGATGGGCGCCGTTGAAAGTGTTGCCGCAGCCCGAATAGTTGGTGTCCTTCAGGTTGTTGTCGAGGATGTAGTAGGCCTCGTTATCGATGCCGCGAAACGAGAAGACGGGACCATCATCGCCCCCCTCGGCGGTGTGGTTGTAGACCACATCCAGGATCACCTCGATATTGGCGCGGTGCAGCGCCTTGACCATGTCGCGAAATTCGGTGAGAGGGTCATCACCGCAGGCGTATTGCGCGTGCGGGGCAAAAAAGGACATGGGGCTGTAACCCCAGTAGTTGGAGAGCCCCTTTGGCGCATCCTGGGGATCGAACTGGAACACCGGCAGCAGCTCGACGGCGGTGACGCCGAGGGATTGCAGATAGGGGATCTTCTCGATAAGCCCGAGATAGGTGCCGCGCAGCGCCGGATCGACCCCGGAGCTGGGGGATTTGGTAAATCCCCCCAGATGCAGCTCATAGATCACCGAGCGGGAGAGAGAGTGGGCGGGCAGCTTGTCCCCTTCCCAGTTGTAGTGACGGGTATCGACCACCCGATTCTTGGCGCAGCAGGCCAGATTGCTGCCGGGCCGGGCCGCCGCCCTGCGGTCGTAGTTGGCGCCCAGCTCGATGCTGCGACCATAGGGGTCGAGCAGTACCTTCTCGGCATCGAAGCGGGTGCCGCAGTAAGGGCGCCACGGGCCCTGAATGCGATAGGCGTAGCGTTGACCGACAGGTAGCCCCTCAATATGGATATGCCAGTAGTAGGCGGTGCGGTTGAAACGGGGCGAGAGCGGGATCACCTCTGGCGTGCTGTCCTCGGCGCTGGCGAAGAGCAGCAGTTCCACCCGGCTGGCCAGGCGGGCCCAGATCGCGAAGTTGACGCCGTGGCTGTCGGGTGTGGCCCCCAACTGACGGCAATGACCGGCGGAGATGCGCATATTTTACCTACCCAAAATGAGGAGAGTTCAGCTTATTGAGTGTAGTGCCGGATGCTCGACAAGGACTCGATTGCCTGAAAAAACAGCATGATGCTGTTAATGACCGCACTCTTTGTCCGATTAATCTACGAATAAACTTTTTTTGAGATATTTACTTGCAATCTGTGCGCTGGCGCCTATTATTGGCGACCTCAGACGCGGGGTGGAGCAGCCCGGTAGCTCGTCGGGCTCATAACCCGAAGGTCGTCAGTTCAAATCTGGCCCCCGCAACCAACTTTTTCGTCAGCATGCGATCGTGTAAACAATCGAAAGCAGACAAACGCCATCAAGCCACTGCTCGGCTTGGGGGTGACAATTCGGACGCGGGGTGGAGCAGCTCGGTAGCTCGTCGGGCTCATAACCCGAAGGTCGTCAGTGANNNNGCTCGGCTTGGGGGTGACAATTCGGACGCGGGGTGGAGCAGCTCGGTAGCTCGTCGGGCTCATAACCCGAAGGTCGTCAGTTCAAATCTGGCCCCCGCAACCAACTTTTTCGTCAGCATGCGATCGTGTAAACAATCGAAAGCAGACAAACGCCATCAAGCTACTGCTCGGCTTGGGGGTGACAATTCGGACGCGGGGTGGAGCAGCTCGGTAGCTCGTCGGGCTCATAACCCGAAGGTCGTCAGTTCAAATCTGGCCCCCGCAACCAACTTCTGATCGTTCCCTTCTTGTATTGCTACTCTTTCTTTCATTGAACAATCATCCTTGATGCCCGTCGCCAGCTGGTGATTGCTGCTATTTCTGACGCTTTTTCAAGACCAAAACTGGTCGCATCAACCATTTGTTAGGTATCATCAGGTATCTCTTCATGGATGAGGCGCTCTCCTGTGATCACACCCTTCACCTATCTTCCCCCCGCTATCGAGAGTCAGGATGCCACCCTGGCCGAGGCCTTTGCCATGGGATTACCGCTGCAGTTGCTGGTGATCGCCGAAGAGCAGAAAGAGGCGCTATTGGCACAGCCCCAGTTTGCCGATGTCAAAACCCTGCTTGCCCTCGGACAAAAGTCCCCCTTTACCCTGATGCATGGCAATACCCTGTTGCAGGTAGTGTTTGTGGCCAGCAGTGTGACGCGGGATCACCGTCTCTATAAGCAGGTAAGAAACTGGATAGCACCGCTGTCGGGGCTAAAACTGGAGCGCTTCGGGCTGCATCTGGAGGGATTTTCCCCTGCTGAACGAGTGATGCTGGCCGAGTTGCTGCTCTCTGCCCTGTTGGCTGCCAATGTGCCGCTGCCGACCAGCAAGAGTCGCAACGAGAGCGGTTGGACTTACCAGCAGATCATTGTCTCTCCCGCGGTGGTGCTTGATCTGGCGCGCCTTTACAGCGAGGCGGGGGGCAACGGATTGGCTCGTCATCTGGCGGTGTTGCCCGCCTCCGAGCTCACTGCCGCCAGCTATCGCGAGTTCGTCAGCCAACTGGCGCAAGATGAGGGGTGGCTGTGTCAGCATTATGATCAGGCGCAGTTGGCCGAGCTGGGGGCGGGGGCGTTTCTGGCTGTCGCCCGTGGCTCGGAAGACAATCAGGGGGCCATGGTCAAGCTCAGCTACTACCCGCCCAAGCCGGTGCGCCGCATTGCACTGGTTGGCAAGGGGATCTGCCACGACTCCGGTGGCTACAACCTCAAGGTCTCCGGCAGCATGTATGGCATGCATCTGGACATGGGGGGCAGCGCGGTGGCGCTGGGGGCTCTCTACGCCATCAGCCGAGCCCAGCTACCCTACGAGGTACACTGCTGGCTGGCCATTGCCGAGAACCATATCGGCCCTCACGCCTATCGCCCCGGCGAGGTGGTGACCGCCATCAATGGCACCTCCATCGAGGTGGTCGATACCGATGCCGAAGGGCGAATGGTATTGGCCGACACCCTGGCGATGGCTGCGCAGGATACCCCGGATCTGTTGATCGACTATGCGACCCTGACCGGCGCCTGCAAGCGGGCGTTGGGCAGCCGCTACAGCGGCGTCTTTACCAACCGCAGCGAGTGGCTGGTCTCGCTGGTCAATCTGGGTCAGCGCAGCGGCGAGCGGATCTGGCCCTTCCCGCTCGATGACGATTACGACGACAACATAGAGAGCGAGTGGGCCGATCTGCTGCAATGTGCGCCGGGCAGTTCGCCGGATCATATCGATGCGGCCCGTTTTCTCGCTCACTTTGTGCCCGAGCAGACCCCCTGGCTGCATTTTGATTTGAGCGGTTTTCGCAACAAGGGGGGCAATGGGGTGGTCTCCAGCGAAGTGACCGGTTTTGGCGTGCGTCTCACCCTGGATCTGCTGGCCAGCCCGCTGGGGCGCGTTGGCCGACATACCACTGATCCATCTGACTGATAACAAGGAGTTCTGTGAAACAACCAAGCTATGACTGGGTGCTGTTCGATTTGGATGAAACCCTGCTCGATTTCCCGGTCGCCGAGGCGCTGGCCCGAACGCTAACGATCTATGGTGTTGAGGCCGATGACGCCGCCATGGCGCAGTATCACACGATTAACCACGGGCTCTGGCAGCAGTACAACGATGGCGAGATCGATGCAACGGCGCTGCAGCAGACCCGCTTTGCCCTCTTTGCCCAGCAGGTTGACGCCGATCCCATGGCGATGAATAACACCTTTCTGGCGCAGATTGTCGCCCTGAGCATGCCCCTTGAGGGCGTGCTCGACACCCTGCAGCAACTGCGCAGCAAGGTACGGATGGGGATCATCACCAATGGTTTCAGCGTGCCCCAGCGCGGGCGGCTCGGCAAACTGGGTTGGAGCGAGTGGTTCGAGCCGCTGGTGATCTCCGACGAGATCCGGGTGACCAAGCCTGATCCTGCCATTTTCCAGCACACTCTCTCCCTGATGGGGCAGCCGGATCCGGCCCGGGTGCTGATGGTGGGTGACAACCCGAAAACGGATATCGCTGGTGCGGCGGCGCAGGGGCTGGCGACCTGCTGGTACAACCCCGAGCGGCAAACGGGCGACAGTGGGGCAACCCACGAGATCCACCACTTTTCCCATCTTGCCGGGATTGTATTGGGGCACTGAGTGCCGTGGTGTCTGATGGAATAAGGGTCTGTCGCGAGAGGCGGCAAGCGTGTGGCAGACAGAAACAGAGAGGGGAGCCGAGGCTCCCCTCTCTTATGGATTATGGATGTTGGGGGGTGAACCGGTAGCGATCGAGGATCTGCCGATAGTCGGGGCTCTGTTTCAACTGATCGATGGCCTGATTGATCCGTTGCAGGTGCGTCTCTGTGGTGCTCTCTTTGCTCAGCATCAGGTGAACCGGTGTCAGCTCGATACGCAGCAGAATATGCAGATCATCCGGTAGCGTCCCCTGATTGTGCCACTCCTGCAGCCCGTGGGGATCGAGAATAAATCCCTGGATCCGCCCCCCCTGCAACATCTTCAGTAGCTGCTCCAGCCGCAAGCGCATCTGCAGCCGGGGCTGCATGTCGGGTTGGGTCATCAATTGGCGGAAGGTGTCGCCGTAATCAAAGCCCTTGAGCAGTCCGAGATGAAAGTCTGGGGTATTGGCAAGCTGGTCGAGGGTGGTGATCCCGCGCCAGCGTTCGGCATCCTGGCGGCGGACGACGATAACCGTCTCCTCTTCCCGATAGGGGTGGCTGAAGCGGGCGTATTGTTGCCGCTCGGCGGTCATATTGGCAGACATGCCAACTTGTATCGTGCCAAATTGCAGCTCGTGCAACACGCGCGCCCAGGGCATTTCACTGAATCGGGCCTGATAACCGGCGCGCTGGAAGATAGCGTCGAGCAGTTCCACATCCAGTCCGCGAAGCTGCTGCTGTTCATTGCGAAAGCTGAAGGGCTGCCAGTTGACCCAGCCGACGACCAATGACTCCTGTGCCAGCGCCTGGCAACACAAACACCATAACAACAAGAGTCGGTACACAACGCATCCCCTCGGGTAGGCTGATACGGTTGAGTATTGGACAGGAATGACGGAGTAACCAGTACTGAGGGTTGAGCGGATGCACAGATGTACATCCCTCACAGTTCGTGGGCGTGGAATCCCTTGCGATAGCGGGTTTCGCAGCGCGGGCAGCGTTGCAGGGTCGGATCCTGTTCCAGCTGTTCGATGGCCAGCGGCTCTTCACAATCGGAGCAGAGGCCGTAGAGACCCAGATCCATCTGGCAGAGTGCCGCATCGATCCGCTTGAGGCGGGCCACGCTCTGCTCTACCTTCGGCAGATCCAGTCGGCTGGTCAGTTCTACCAGTTGATCCTGATCGCAGTGACCGACCTGTTCGGCCCACTCGTCACGGCGGCAGGCTTTCAGTTGACCGATCAGCGTTTCTCGTACTTGGGCCCAGTCGGACAGCAGGCGATTACGCCAGACAGTCAACTGTGCTTGCGTCATTTCACACACATTATCCCCCACAGGACAGACGACAGATTCGGGGCAGTATAGGGACCCGATAACTCTATCAAGATGATATGCGTCAAGTTAAACGTGGTTAGCCGTGGCTTTTGGCCGCTTGCAACAGGGCATCGCGGATGGGGTCGGTCTCTTTGAGTACCCTGATCTCCTGAAACAGCAGGTCCGCCTCGGGATATTCCCGCTTGAGGTAGCTGAACCACTGCTTGATGCGGCTGGGGTAGTAGTCGGCTTTTTCGCTGGCCAGATCCTGCTCGGTGTAGCTCACCATCAACTGCAGCACCTCGGCCCAGCTCATGTGCGGGCAGCCGGTTTTCATCACGTTAGCCAGATTGGGCAGGGAGATGGCGCCGCGCCCGACCATCAGGGCATCGCAACCGGAGACGCTGGCGCAGGCGAGGGCATCCTGATGATCCCAAATCTCGCCGTTGGCGGTGACGGGGATGGGCAGGGCGCGGCGGATGGCATCCACATACTCCCAGTGGGCGGGGGCCTTGTACCCTTCGCGCTTGGTGCGGGCATGGACGGCCAGCTCGTTGGCGCCCCCCTGGAAGACCGCCTGGGCGTTCTCCAGATAGAGCTCCTTGTCATCGTAACCGAGGCGAATTTTGGCGCTCACCGGCAGATGGGCGGGCACCGCGTCACGTACCGCCTTGACGATGCGGTAGATGGTCTCGGGCTCTTTGAGCAGCACGGCGCCGCCTTTGCTCTTGTTGACCGTGGGGGCGGGGCAGCCGAAGTTGAGATCGACCCCGGGGGAGCCCAGCTCGATGGCGCGCACGGCGTTCTCGGCCAGCCACTCGGGATGTTGCCCCAGCAGTTGCACCCGCACCGGGGTGCCTGCGCGGGTCTTGCCATCTTGCAGCAGTTCGGGGCAGAGGCGGTAGAACACCTTGGCGGGCAGCAACTGATCGACGATCCGGATAAACTCGCTCACGCAGAGATCGTAATCATTGACGGAGGTGAGGACCTCCCGCATCAGGTGATCCAGTACCCCCTGCATGGGGGCCAAAATAACGCGCATAACGGCTTTCCGACGAGAATGGGGAGAAAAAAGAGCGCAGATTGTAGTGGGGTTGCGGCCCGCTGTCAGCACCCGCTCAAACTCTGTTAGGCTAGAGGGAGATAAATCAGGGGGAGGAGAGGGAATGAAGCGTTGGTGTCTGATGGCGCTCGGGTGGCTGGCATTTGCCACCGGTATCGTGGGCATTGTGCTGCCGTTGCTGCCAACTACCCCCTTCATGTTGCTGGCTGCGGCCCTGTTTGCCCGCTCGTCGCCCCGTTTTCATCGTTGGCTGCTGATCCATCCCTGGTTTGGCCCGCCCATCGTGGATTGGCAGCAGTATCGCGGCATTCGTCGTCAGGCCAGACGGCGCGCCATTATCTTCATTTTGCTCACCTTTTCGGTATCGCTGGCGGTGGTGCCACTGCTGTGGGTCAAGGGGCTGCTGGTTGTCATAATGGTGATCCTGCTCACCTGGTTAATGCGCCTGCCGGTGCTGGAGCCAGTTGCAATGGCGAAGTGAAGTCCCTAAGCTATTGCAGCAATAATGCTATGGAGTCGGCCTGTCATTTTTGCGTGACAGGCTTTTTTATTTCCCGCAGAAGGGAATTGAGAAAAAATGGCCACCCCTGGGTCAAAAAAATAAGCGGTCAACACATGAATCCGGAAACCCTGAAATTTATCGAAGCAAGCATCAAGACCATTCCCGACTATCCGAAGCCGGGCATTCTGTTTCGTGACATCACCAGCCTGATCGAGAACGCCGAAGCCTTCAAGGCCACCATCGATCTGCTGGCCAATCATTATCGTGATCAAGGGATCACCAAGATTGTTGGTACCGAAGCCCGTGGCTTCATTTTCGGTGCACCGGTTGCCTTCGCCATGGGGCTGGGCTTCGTGCCGGTCCGCAAGCCGGGCAAGCTGCCGCGCGACGTGATCGAGGAGTCCTATGCCCTCGAATACGGCACCGATACCCTGCAACTGCACACCGATGCCATCGTGCCCGGTGACAAGGTGCTGGTAGTGGACGATCTGCTGGCGACCGGCGGTACCGTCGATGCGACCGTCAAGCTGATCCGCCGCGCCGGTGGTGAAGTGGCCGATGCGGCCTTCATCATCTCCCTGCCGTCTCTGGGTGGCGATGCCCGCCTGACTGCCGCTGGCATCAAGGTGCTCTCACTGGTCGAACTGGCCGGCGAGTAATGCCTCTTCGGCCCGATCCTCTGCATCGGGCCAGCATGTAACCGATGCCCTTGCGGGCATCGGTTTGAAAATCAAGCGATCCCTCCCGCTCTGACCGATAGCCGATACAGCCAACCCGCCATTTGTGTTAGCATCCGGCCTCAATGCCTTGTCTTCCCTGCATGATGGATTTATGAGCTATCAGGTTCTGGCGCGTAAATGGCGCCCCCATACGTTTGAACAAGTGGTAGGCCAGCAACATGTGCTGACCGCCTTGACCAACGCCCTGGATCAGGGACGGCTGCATCACGCCTATCTGCTGAGCGGTACCCGTGGGGTCGGCAAGACCACCATCGCCCGTATTCTGGCCAAGAGCCTCAACTGCGAGCAGGGGATCAGCAGTCACCCGTGCGGTGTCTGCGATACCTGCCGCGAGATCGATCAGGGCAACTTTGTCGACCTGCTGGAGATTGACGCGGCCTCCCGCACCAAGGTGGAAGATACCCGCGAGCTGCTCGACAACGTGCAGTATCGTCCGGCCCGTGGCCGCTTCAAGGTCTACCTCATCGACGAAGTGCACATGTTGTCGCGTCACAGCTTCAACGCGCTGCTGAAAACCCTGGAAGAGCCGCCCCCCTATGTGAAATTTCTGCTGGCCACCACGGATCCGCAGAAGCTCCCCATTACCATTCTCTCGCGCTGCCTGCAGTTTCATCTGAAGAGTCTGGATCAGACCCAGATCGCCAAGCAGCTCGAATGGGTGCTGGATCAGGAGGGGCAGCCCTTCGAGCCGCGCGCCCTGCTGGCACTGGCCAAAGCCGCCGACGGTAGTATGCGCGATGCCTTGAGCCTCACCGATCAGGCGCTGGCCCACGGCAATGGCAGCGTGCGCCTCGAGAGCGTGCTGGCGATGCTGGGGACGCTCGATCACCGTCATCTGCACCAGCTGCTGGAAGCCATTTTGCGGCAAGATGCCCCCGCGACCATGGCCAAGATCACCGAGATCGCCACCCTGGGCCCCGATTTTGATCAGCTCCACGCCGAGCTGGAGGGATTGCTCCATCGCATCGCCATGGCGCAGCTGCTGCCTGCCAGTGTGCAGGAGCAGGGGGCAGATGCCGATTCCCTGCTGCAACTGGCCAAGGCGATGAGCCCGGAAGAGGTGCAGCTCTGCTACCAGATTGTGCTGGGTGGTCGTAAAGATCTGCCCTGGGCCCCCGATGGCCGCACCGCACTGGAGATGACCTGCCTGCGGATGCTCGCCTTCTCGCCAAGGCGCGATGCCCTGCATCCGGCCAGCCTCACTGCGCTGCCCCCGTCAATGACGAGTAGTGCCACGCCGGTTGCCTCTTTGCCGGGAAAGCGCCCGGCCGCTGAATCGGCCGCACTGGCACCGATCAGCGGCGCCGTGCCTGTTCCGCTAGCCAGCCCTGTTGCCAACAGTGCTGTACCTGCGGTTGATGCCTCCCTGCCTGCGATGGTGGATGACACCGGCAACCCCGCCGACAGCGAGGAGGAGGCGCAAGCCGCCGAACTGTTCAGCCAGCAGGATGAGCTGCTGCGCGAAGCGGCGGGCATGGGGTATCAACCCGAGCCCGCTTTGCCAAATGTACAGCACGATGTACTTGCGCACTCAGCCGCACAGCCTGCGGATGATGGCGAGCATGCCGCAGCCGATACGGACTATTCCCGTGGCGAGTCGCTGACCGCCGCCTTCGAGCCCGCGCTCGAACCGACAGCAACGCCTGTTGCCGCTGTTGAACCGGTATCAGCGGTATCGAGCATGCAGAGCCTGCTTGGCAAGCGAAACATGCTGCGTAGCCGCCAGCGGGGTCAGGATGCCCCGGCGGCGCCCGCGCCGCGCGCAGTGCCGGTTGCGCCAGCTCGCCCTGTCGTTCCTGCCGTTGCACCGGTTGTCTCGCAACAGCCAGTCTCTGTCAGCCAACCGGCCGGGCAGGGGATGGCGGCGATGGGTTACTATGATGATCTACCGCCAGTGGATCTCTATGGCGACGGTTACGAGCCGCAGGGTGACAACGGGGAATACGAAGAGTACCTCAATCAGGGCTTTGCCGAGCAGGCAGCGGTGATGAGCCACGCCCCGGTCACGGCTCCGGCCCATTCAACCGATCTGCCCCCTTGGGATCTCGACGGGCAGCCGAGCTATCGGCCTGGCGCCACGGCGCCTGTGGTAATGCCAGCCCCAGCGACCCAGCCGGTCGCTCCCGTTGCGACTGGGGCGGTGGCTGCTGCCCCTGTGGTTCAGGATGAGCCTGCCCAGCCGGTGATGGAGACCATCGACTGGGATGAGCTCGAGAGCGATGAGGAGCCGCAAGAGGGAGAGGCGACCCGCCTTATCCCTTCGTCACTGCTCAATGGTTGTGGCGACCCTTGGGCCGAGCTGATTGCCCACACTCAGGTGGGCGGACGGCTGCGTCAGCTGGCCATCAACTCAGTGATGACGCGGGAGGGGGATAAGGTACTGCTGACCCTCAAGCCCGAGCAGCGCCATCTGGTGAGTGACAAGGCGCGTGCCGATCTGGCTGAGATCATTGGGCCAGCGTTAGGACAACCGGTGCAGGTTGAGGTGACGCTCGGCGTGGTGCCCGACAAGGAGACCCCCCTCGAGATCGAGCACCGCCTTTATCTCGGGGTGCGTGAGCAGGTGACCCGGGATCTGGAACAGGATCCCAACGTGCAGTTTTTAGTTCAGCGGTTTGGTGCCGTGCTTCATCACGAGAGCATCGAGCCCCTCAACCGCTAAATTCCGTGGCCGGGAGCTCGCTTCCGGTTGAAAAGCAGTTTGGCTGTCCCCATCTAGGACAGACAAGCCCACAGCCCGGCGCTGGATGCCGGATTTCAAGACGAGAGACGACATATGTTTGGTAAAGGTGGAATGGGGAACCTGATGAAACAGGCCCAACAGATGCAAGAGCGTATGCAGAAAGCGCAAGAGCAGCTGGCTCAGATGGAAGTGACCGGTGAAGCCGGTGCTGGCATGGTCAAGGTCACCATGACCGGCAGCCACAGCGTCCGTCGCATCGAGATCGATCCCTCCCTGATGGAAGATGACAAGGAGCTGCTGGAAGATCTGGTCGCCGCCGCGTGCAACGATGCCGTGCGTCGTGTGGAAGAGCAGAACAAGACCAAGATGGGCGAACTGACCGGTGGCATGCAACTGCCGCCAGGTTTTAAAATGCCCTTCTAAAGCGACTCTCCCCGCGCATTCTTGCTCCCTTGTCGCTGGCCATTCGGGCCACGGCAAGGGGGACGGCCGAGAGACCCAAAGACGCAGCCGTTATCGCCCAGGCGATAGGCTGCGTTTTTTTGTGGGCGCCGCTCAAGCCCTTGCCAGCTATTGCTCACCCGCCGCCCAGCACCGTCTTATGTCGATCGCATCTGGTCGCCCGTCCTTAATCGAAAAGCCTCGTTCACTTCACCCTCCCTTCACATCGGGATGGAGAATGGGTGGCTCGTTCAAGATGAAAAGGAGTGCTTGATGATCATGACAATCATGATGCGTACCGGCGCCGTGCTGGCGGCCATGGGCGTGTGCTGTCTGGTGGCTTTTGAACTGATTGGTTCTACCGTCGGTGAAGATGGCACCTTGCATGAACCCTTCGGCTTGATCCCCATCGGTTTGTTGCTGCTCGGTGTGGCGATCTTGTTGCTGCTGGCTGGGGCAGTCAAGGGAGCGTGGCTGCGCCATCACGGCCGCACATAACGCCTTGGGATGGTGGACGAGGCAGCGGGATGCCTGATCCAGGCATCCCGCGGACTACCACTGCGCAGGAGGGAGGTAACCGTACATCGAGATGAGCAAAGGTGTGCTCGGTGATCTCATCGGTATGGGGTCTGGCCGGGTAACAGCCAGATGCGTTGTAAAAGGGGTGGCTTTCGCTTATTTGGCGTGCAGAAACAGCTCTTCAATCGACATCGGGGTGCTGAAGTAGTGCGTCACGGCATTGGCGAGATAGGGCAGCAAATCATCCCCCCGGATCTCGTCCGCCAGCCGGGTGTCCGGCTCGGCCTTGAAGCGGGGCGCATGCACGGTTTTGCCCTGATTTTCGAGGAATTGGGCAATCCCTGCCGCTGACGCCGTCGCCCACTGGCGATGGGGGGGCATGGAGGCAAATTTCAGCAAGGGTTCTTTGGTGTTGTCAATCATCGGCAGGGTCATCGCAAGCTCCTCGGTCATGGAGTGAATATTATACAGCCAGAACCTGAACGAATCCTTTTTAGCCCGCAAAAACGATCAGGCTTATCGACTATTCCGGTTTGGCGGGATTGGGCGGGATCGGCATAATGGCGGCTTGCCGTATTGAGGAGATTGTATGAAATATATCGGAGCCCACGTCAGTGCGGCCGGCGGGGTGGAGAATACCATCGCCCGCGCCCAGGCCATCGGGGCCAACGCGTTTGCCCTCTTTACCAAGAATCAGCGTCAGTGGCAGGCGGCCCCCTTGTCGGAGGCCACCATCCGCGCCTTCAAGGCGGCCTGTGACAAGGCCGGTTTTCTGCCACAGCAGATCCTGCCCCACGACAGCTATCTCATCAATCTTGGCCACCCGGATCCCGATGGTCTGGCCAAATCCCGCGATGCGTTTCTCGACGAGATGAAGCGCTGCGAGCAGCTGGGGCTCTGTTATCTGAACTTCCACCCCGGCAGCCATCTCAAGCAGATCCCAGAGGCGGCCAGCCTCAAGCTGGTGAGCGAGTCGATCAACTGGGCGCTGGAGCGCAGTGAGGGGGTGACGGCGGTGATCGAGAATACCGCCGGGCAGGGGACCAACCTCGGCTGGTCGTTCGAGCAGCTCGCCACCATCATCGAGGGGGTGGAGGACAAGAGCCGGGTCGGGATCTGTTTCGATACCTGCCACGCCTTTGCCGCCGGCTACGATCTGCGCACCGCCGAGAGCTGCGCTGCCGTCTTTGCCGAGTTCGACCGCACGGTGGGTTTTCACTATCTCAAGGGGATGCATATCAACGGCGCCAAGTGCACCTTTGGCAGCCGGGTCGATCGCCACCACAGCCTGCGGGAGGGCAATCTGGGGGAGGCGGTGTTCCACCACATCATGAATGATGATCGTTTCGATCGCATTCCGCTGATCCTCGAGACCATCGACGAGTCCATCTGGGGCGAGGAGATCAGCTGGTTGCGCAGTCTGGCAAAGTGATAGTCAGCGAGCTATGATAGTAAAACCAAAACAACTGTTGCCCCAGAATCCATATTATGGCTTCATGTACCGGATCTTTAGCGGCAACCAATTGAAATAGATATAAAAAAGGCTTCGTTTGTGATCTGATTTTATCGCCAAACAAAATCAACACGCGCGAAGCCTATGACCATTATTAATGCTAATCACTATCTGGAGCAACTCCTGGCTCCCGTCGTACTCGAGCGCATTGCTCGACTCTGCAAGTTTTGTCTGCGTCAGCGCGCCATTACCCCTGCCATGCTCGTCCCTGCACTGTTGCGGGCCATGGGGGCGACCAGGTCAATGACATCGCCGGTTTACACCGTCATTTCAATGCCTTGCAACTGGTGAACGCGCATCAGGTTTCCTACAAACCGTTTCACAATCAGCTGCACTGGTTTACTCCCTTCTCCCCTCGCGGGAGAAGGGCTGGGGATGAGGGGGCCGGTAACTGGGTTAACGGAAATAAGAGAGGGAGGCCAATGCCTCCCTCTCTATTTGCTGACGTTTTGTATGTGATTGAGACGCCATCAACACGCTATCAGATATCCACCTGGGATCCCAGCTCGATGACCCGGTTGGGCGGGATCTCGAATTGATCCGGGGCGCGCAGGGCGTTGCGCTGCAGCAGCATAAAGAGCTTGCCGCGCAGATAGAGATACCAGGGGCGGTCTTTCATGATGAGCGACTCGTGGGCCATAAAGAACGAGGTCTCCATCATCCGGCAGCTCAGCCCCTCGGCGTTGCAGCGGTGGAAGATCTCCTCCACGTTCGGAGTCTCGCGCCAGCCATAGCTCGCCACCACCCGCCAGAAGGTGGGGGAGAGCTGCTCGATGCAGACCCGGCGCACATTGTGGACGTAAGGCACATCCTCCACCCGCAGGGTGAGCAGGATGATCCGCTCGTGCAGCACCTTGTTGTGCTTGAGATTGTGCAGGAGCGCATGGGGGATCACATTGACCACCCGCGACATATAGACCGCAGTGCCCGCCACCCGGGTCGGCGGGGACTTTTCCAGCGAGGCGATCATCGGCTCAAGGGAGTTGCCGTGCTCGTTCAGGCGGCGAATAAGCTGGAAACGCTCGCTCTTCCAGCTGGTCATCACGGTGAACATCACCGCGCCCAGAGTGAGCGGCAGCCAGCCACCGGAGAAGATCTTGGCGAGGTTGGCGGCAAAGAGCGGCACGTCGATACAGAGCAGCGCGGAAAACAGGATAGCCACCAGATACTTGTTCCAGTACCAGCTGTTCTTGGCTACCGAGCAGGAGAGGATGGAGGTGAGCACCATGGTGCCGGTGACGGCGATACCGTACGCCGCCGCCAGATTGCTGGAGTGCTCGAAGCTCATGATGACGATCACCACCGAGATATAGAGCATCCAGTTGATGACCGGAATATAGATCTGGCCGGACTCCTGCTCGGAGGTGTGCACGATGCGGATGGGTGAGAGATAACCGAGCCGCACCGCCTGCCGGGTGAGCGAGAAGACCCCGGAGATCACGGCCTGCGAGGCGATCACCGTCGCCAGGGTCGCCAAGAGCAGCAGCGGCAGCAGCGCCCATTTCGGTGCAAGCAGGAAGAAGGGGTTGGTGATGGCCTCGGGATGGGCCAGCAGCAGCGCCCCCTGGCCGAAGTAGTTGAGCACAAGCGACGGCAACACCACGATAAACCAGGCGAGGCGAATTGGATTTTTGCCGAAGTGGCCCATATCCGCGTAGAGCGCCTCCACCCCTGTGATGGCCAGCACCACGGCGCCGAGGGCAAAGAAGGAGGTGGTCTGGTACTGGACAAAGAAGCGCACCGCCCAGACGGGGTTGAGCGCCCCCAGCACCTCGGGGTTGTGGATGATGCCGCGCAGCCCCAGCACCGCCAGCGTCATAAACCAGATCAGCATGATGGGGGCAAACAGCTTGCCCACCATGGCGGTGCCATGTTTCTGGATGGCAAACAGCAGGGTCAGCACCAGCACCGAGAGCGGCACGATATAAGGGTCCAGTGTCGGCGTCATCAGGCTCAGACCCTCGATGGCCGACATCACCGACATCGCCGGGGTGATCACCACCTCGCCATAGAAGAAGCTGCCGCCAATCAAGCCGAGGATGATCAGCAGCGGCGTCCAGCGGGTGGAGGCGTTGCGGGTCGCCAGCGACATCAGGGTGAGAATGCCACCCTCACCGGCGTTATCTGCCCGCATCACAAAGGAGAGGTACTTGACCGATACCACCAATACCAGCAGCCAGAAGATCAGCGAGAGAAAACCGAGAATGGAGGCCGGCTCGACGCCGAACCCGAATTGACCTGACAGGCACTCGCGCAAGGTATAGAGCGGGCTGGTGCCGATATCGCCATAGACTACGCCAATCGCCGCCAGCATGACGCCGGGAGTGGCTTGTTGTTTATCACAGTTCATGAGTTCATCTTGTCAGTTTGATGTTTACACGTTTGCCAACGCACATGCCCTTCCTATCAGGAAAATCGTGATATTTAATCGGGAGAGAATTAATGGATTGCGATGGGAAAGGGCGCTAACGGAATAGTGATCTGCTTGTCATGGAACACAGTCTGTTCATCTGTCATTAAGCTTATAATGACACACACTCTGCGGGACTATGCTCAGTTATAAATAATCAAAAGTTCAATTTGAGTAAGGGAGTTAATTATCCGGCGATTGAAATAGGCCTTGATAATGCAGGTGACGATTTGTTTTGTTTGCGGATATGTTGGGCCGCTATTTTTATCGAGGCGGGTGATAAACAGACTATAAAATAATGCTAATTAATTGCTGGCAGGATGGCAAAGGGGAGGGCGTTGGGTAGCAATGGAGTCTTTATTTGCTAAAGGGAAAGGTAGGGTGCAATGAACGAAGTGAATTGCACCACTAATTAAACGCATAAACGCATAAACGCATAAACGCATAAACGCATAAACGCATAAACGCATAAGAGCAGAGGTGCAATGCGCTGCGCTTATTGCACCCTACGGTCATGATTACTCTCCATGATAGTGTTTCAATAAAAAGTAGCGATCAGGACTGTCTTTAACGCCGCTCACTTTACCGACTATTTTAAATCCCATTTTTTCATAAAATTTGGGTGCCTGAAATGAGAGGGTATCGACTTGAGCTGCAATACATCCCCGTTTTTGTGCCTCGCGTTCAGCAATCTCCATTAATTGAATGCCAAGCCCCTGTCCTCTCTTGTCCTTGTGTACCCAAAGCACTTCGATCAACAGTTGATGATAAATAGTACGTCCGGCAATGCCACCGACAACTTCGTCATTATCATCATGAATGGCAACAATTAAAGGTTGGGAGCGTTCCTCACCCATTTTATGAAAGTTAAATTGTCTAAGGTTATCAACAAGCAAATTGAATATTTCATCTTGATATTCATTATGGATTTGAATATTCATCAAATCTGACTCCATTAAAATGTAATCGTAGGGTGCAATGAACGAAGTGAATTGCACCACTAATTTAATGCGTAAGAGCAGAGGTACAATGCGCTGCGTTTATTTCACCCTACGGTTCGAATTATGCCCAATACATATTAATATTTTTCATAATTTTCGCTAGCATAGCCATCTTTATATTCACAGCACGGGCAAAGCTCAGCTTCCTCTCCAAATTGACATGAGGAGAAAACATAAGGTTCATGGCACCATTTGCAATCTAAAACTTGTTCTTCATGACCACACACCAAACATTTTTCGTAATCGACACTGAAAGTATCATTATGGCAAGATGTACATTTGATAGAATATAGGTCTTCAGTTTCTATTTTGTTGTTTGCTTTTTGTAATAACTGGTAATAAAACTCAGTGTATTGAAATAGAACGTACCAACTTTTATTTTTTAGGTGGGTAGTTTTCCAGTCAAGAGAAAGGTGCTCTTCAGAAAACTTAAAAATAAAAGATAACACCTGACCGACTAATGCTTTTGCTTCATTTTCAGAGATAGAGAATTCGTAATGCTCTATTTCATTACGCTTATTCCTTGCTGTATTGATGGCACTTTCATCTTCTTTGGAAAAATTTATGCCTCCAATACTCTTAAGCCTCTTAAAAGCCTTTTCAGCACCTACAGTAAACGCATCATTAGATGGATATTTATCTATGTTATCAAAAACAAAGGCAGGATGGATTTGTCGTAGTTTTTCCTTAAATAACAGCTCTACGACATGAGAAAAATCAACAATTATTCTTTTCCAGTCACCGATGCTATTTTGATCAATAGGCCCCATGTGTTTAATCGCATGTTCCAATGAATCATTGGCATTTTCTATTAGATTAAACTTATGCATTTTTAAATCCAAAGTTGACCGGGCTGGTCTTGTGCTGTGTGGTTTGAATTTCAAACTCTATGAGAACGACCCCAACGGAGCTTGTTGCCAAGTGGCACATATTAACCGGAGGGATAGAAAACTGAAGGGGCAGGGGCCTAAAACCGGCTCTTGCTCAACAAATTAGTCAATAAGTGGCTCATTTTTTGTTCGGTTTGACTTGATGATGGCTTGCCAGCTCGATAACAAAACCAAACAACTTGGCTACCGCCGCAAGCGGCTTTGCATGCTGCGCAGCCCATTTTTGGCCCTTGGTATGGATTTTCTCCCCAGATGTTGTCCCTCCGCTTGCCCGGTTTAGGGCGGCCGTTCCTGGCAGCAAACTCCTCTGAACGGCTCCGTCACGCGGGTGGGGCAGGGGTTGGTCAGCCGGTGTCGAGCTCGTCACTTTTGTCGTGTCGATCGCAGTTCTGCGGGTTGGTCGTCATCGTCACCAGTCCGAAAATTTCACTTCCTAATTCTGTTTACCCCTTTACTTTCAGTTGCTTGCGAATTTTATTTCGCTCACTTCCGTTTTTGGTCTGATAAATGCTTTGTGGGTGAGCCGGCTGCGTCGTCGCTGTGCGAGTGTGCGCCCCTCGGGGTTGGCACTTGGCCACGTCGGGCGATGCCAGTGCGGCAGTAACGAACCATTTAGGATCCCTCTCTATGAACAGCTTCGTGATTGCAGATCCCAGTCTCTGTATTGGGTGTCGTACCTGTGAGGTGGCCTGCGCCATTTCACACCAGTCAGGGTCTTGCAGCGGGACCCTTGAGCGGGAGGGCGGCCTGCATCTTGCCATCGAGGATGGACATCTGGTCTCCAAGGACAGCTATTTCCAGCCGCGCCTGAAGGTGATCGTCGGCAGCAAGGTGACTACGCCGGTGCTCTGTCGCCAGTGTGAAGACAAGCCGTGCGCCATGGCCTGCCCTAACAATGCCATCGTCAGTGAGGATGGTTGCGTCAAGGTGTTGCAGGCGCGCTGCATCGGCTGCAAATCCTGCGTGGTGGCCTGTCCTTACGGCGCCATGGCGGTGGTGGTGAAAGAGGTGGCCCCTGCGGCTGACTCGCTGTTCAAGCGCCCGCAGACCAAGGCGCAAGCCTTGAAGTGCGATCTCTGCCGTCACCGTGAGGCGGGCCCGGCCTGTGTCGAGGTGTGTCCGACCCAGGCGCTGCGCTTGGTGACGCCGGAATCCCTTGGCGAACTGAATCGTCAGAAGCAGCTGGCCAGTGCCGAGGCGATGGCGGTTTGCCAGCGCCAGCCGGTGTTGGCACAGGGTTGAGGCATCAGAGTGGCGTGCGCATTTGGCCCTTGCTGGCTCTGGGCGCCGTCTCTCAGCCGTTTCTTGTTAAAGGCCTTTTAGCGTTAACCGCCTTTTACCGTTAACAAACAAGAGTGTGAGTCATGAAAAAAGTCATTACCGTCTGCCCCTATTGCGGCACCGGTTGCAAAATCAACCTGCTGGTTGAAAACGACAAGGTGGTGGGGGCCGAAGGCGCCAACGGCCGGACCAACGAGGGGCAGCTCTGCCTCAAGGGCTATTACGGTTGGGATTTCCTGAACGACACCAACCTGCTGACCCCCCGTCTCAAGAGCCCGATGATCCGCCGCGAGCGCGGTGGCAAGCTCGAGTCTGTCTCCTGGGATGAGGCGATCGACTTTGCCAGCAGCCGTCTGGCTGCCATCAAGGCGAAATACGGTGCCGACGCCATCATGACCACCGGCTCGGCCCGTGGCCCCGGTAACGAAGCCAACTATGTGATGCAGAAATTTGCCCGTGCGGTGCTGGGGACGAACAACGTCGACCACTGCGCGAGGGTGTGACACGCACCCTCAGTCTCCGGTCTGGAGACAACTGTAGGCAACGGCGCCATGAGCAACGCCATTCCCGAAATTCAAGAGACCAAGTGCCTGCTGGTGTTTGGTTACAACGCTGCTGACTCTCACCCCATCGTCGCCCGCCATATCCTCAAGGCGAAGGCAAACGGGGCCAAGGTGATTGTGTGTGATCCCCGTATGGTGGAGACCGCCCGCATCGCCGATCAGTGGCTGCCGCTCAAAAACGGTTCCAACATGGCGCTGGTTAACGCCTTCGCCAACGTGTTGATCAGTGAAGGGCTCTACAACAAAGAGTTCGTCGCCAACTACACCGAAGGGTTCGACACTTTCAAGGCGACGGTCGCCAAATACACCCCGGAATATGTCGAGGGGATCACTGGCCTCAAGGCTGCGGATATCCGCGCCGCCATTCGCACCTATGCCGCGTCGCCTGCGTCCATGATCCTGTGGGGCATGGGGGTGACCCAGTACGGTCAGGCGGTGGATGTGGTCAAGGGGCTGGCGGGTCTGGCGCTGCTGACCGGCAACTTCGGTCGCCGTGGCACTGGCTGCGGGCCGGTGCGCGGTCAGAACAACGTGCAGGGCACCTGCGACATGGGGATGCTGCCGCACCAGTTCCCGGGTTATCAGTCGGTCAGCGATCCCGTCATCAGCGCCAAGTTCGCCAAGGCGTGGGGTGTGCCGTCTCTTTCCCAGAAACCCGGCTACCGGTTGACGGAGCTTGGCCACAAGGTGGAGGAGGGCAAGTGCAAGGCCTTCTACATCTTCGGTGAAGATCCGGCGCAAACCGAGGCCGATCTGGCCCAGTTCCGCCGCACCCTGGCGGGGATGGATCTGGTGATCGTGCAGGATATCTTCATGACCCAGACCGCCGAGATGGCGGATGTGATCCTGCCCGCCACCAGTTGGGGTGAGCACGAGGGGGTTTACAGCTCGGCGGATCGCGGCTTCCAGCGCTTCTACAAGGCGGTCACTCCCCCTGAGAACGTGAAACCGGACTGGGCGATCTTCTCGCTGATGGCGACCTCCATGGGGTATCCCATGGAGTATCGCGACACCCAACAGATCTGGGACGAGATGCGCGCCCTCTGCCCGCTCTATACCGGGGTCAGCTACGACAAGATGGCCGATCTCAAGAGCGTGCAGTGGCCCTGTCCGACCGAGGATCACCCGGGCACCAGCACCCTGTTCGAGGGGAACGTGTTCACCACCCCGAGCGGCAAGGGTCAGCTGATTGCCTCCGAGTGGCGGGCGCCGCTGGAGCAGCCTTGTGCAGAGTATCCGCTGGTGCTCTCCACCGTGCGCGAGGTGGGGCACTACTCCTGCCGCTCCATGACCGGCAACTGCTCGGCGCTGCAAACCCTGGCCGATGAGCCGGGCTATGTGCAGATCCACCCGAGTGATGCGCAAAAGCTCGGGGTGAAGGATCAGGCGCTGGTGTGGATCTCGTCACGACGCGGCAAGGTGATCACTCGCGCCAACTACAACGAGCGGGTCAACGCCGGTGTGGTCTACATGACCTACCAGTGGTGGATCGGGGCCTGTAATGAGCTGACCATCGAGCACCTTGATCCGGTCTCCTACACCCCCGAGTACAAGTACTGTGCGGTGAAGATTGAGCGTATTGAAGGTCAGGCTGAGGCGGAAGTGTACGTCCAGACTGAATACAGCGCGCTCAAGGCGAAATTGCGCAGCGCCGCCAAAGGGTAATCGTCGTTAATAAAGTGGATCCAGGCTCTGTTTACAGGGCCCGGATCCCCTCATCCTTTTTTCAGCTGGCAGGTGTCCACCATGAGCCGTGAATTAACTATCTCGTTCGGGATTTTTTATGTTTCCGCCTATTTGTTGGCAATGTTGTTGGGGATGGGGTGTTACCTCTGGTACGACGAATTGATATTTCTGCTGGGCTTTGGTTTCTTCGGCTGTTTTATCGCCGCGCGCATCGCCATGGGCGCCGTGCTGGCGGCCCTGAGCGTGCAGTTGGCCTGGCTCGTGGCCTTCCTCTCCACCACGCTGGTGAATACCCTGCTGCTGGGCCTTTTTGCTCTGGTGGTTTATCTGACGCATCAGGCAGTGTCGGAAGACATATCACAAAATATCAGTTGGTTATTGGTGGCGTTTCAGTTGCTATCGGCGGGCTTTATTTTCGGTGGACTCAAGCTCCATCCGGGCAATATTGGAAATATCACTTTTCGAACAAATCGGTAGTAAGGAGTCAAATATATGAAACGTATTGAAGAGCAAGCGCAGCTGCTGGATCTGGAGTATCAGGGCATCGCCCTGCTGTTTGACCAGTTTTGCCAGCGGGCGGGCACCCTCGCCAAGCAATACAAGTTCTTCAGCTGGCCCGATTACGAGGATACTCCGCCACTGTGCCGGGCGTTCACTCTGTTGGGGGAGACGCGCGAGCTCAGACTCTCTTGCCAGCCAGGTGAGCGGGGAGAACTCAACGGCATCATCCAGATCGTCGATGAAACCGGGCAGGTTCAGGCCAGCCAGGTGTATCGGGCCGATGGCCGTTTGCCGCAGGAAACGGGCCGGTTTCTCGATAATCCGCCCGAACTGCTACTCAAATTGATGCTTGATGCCGTCTGGCAGCCCGGCCTTGTCGAGGGGCAACCGCTCATCGCCAATGAGTGCCGCTGACCACATCAACGCGATGATGCCGATATGCCCCCCGTTGCAGGGATGACACGGGATCTCGTTAGCCAGAGGCGCTGTCATCGGGTGTGGGAGACTCAATACCCGCATTCGGACGAAGGGTGGCGCATGCATGTCGGAATATCAGCGGGTTGGTTTTGTGCGAGCACAAGACAACTCATGGCAACAGGGTGCTGAAAAACGACAGCCCACTGGCGATAACGGATCGGCGCTGAGTGGATCGGCGAATATAGGTGTGGCAGGGATCGGCCTGGAGTAATGAGTCCCGTGTGTGCCCCCATGGTTGTATTGAAAATAGGGCTACCTTATGATCCAACGCTCAGTGCGATACCATTTAATGAGTATTGATTTTTATGATTAAACGTTAATGGACTACGTTTTTTTATTGTGACATCTGACGGAGCTCCCCGTCTTTGCTGATGTCTTGCCTGCATAGCGGTAACGTGAGGCCAGAATGCTAAATGTGAGTGCCATTCCTCTGGACGAAATCTCCCCCATCTGGGACGACGGTTTTCTTTCTCTGTCCAAAACCCTGCTGTCGGCAGTCACCCTCGACGACTTTATAAAAAAACTCAACAAGATCGATGCCTGTTTCGGCGGCGTGACCCGGGTCAACCTGATCCTCAACATGGGAGCGGACGAGGAGGCCATCGTCTATTTCATGGGCGCGATCGGCCCAAAGCATCTGGTCTGCCCCAAGGCAGAGCTGCATGTCTCCCCCCGTCCCACCAAGGAAACCCCGGAACAGGCCATCATTCTCGCTGCCGCCCGCTTTGAGAATCGCTGCCCGGCTCTGGAGCGCGAAGGGATCTACGCGGGGCTGCGCTCCTACTGCCAGCTCCCCATCACCACCGCTCGCAGCCACCTGGGCGGCGTCGAGTTTATCAACACCCAGCTCGACAGCTTCACCATGGAGACCCTGGCCAAGCTGACCCAGCTGGCGGCCATCATCGCCATAGCGCTGGAGAACGTGCTCGACAAGGAGCGTACCCTGGAGCAGGCCAACTCCCTGCGCCTTGAGCGCGACAGCTGCAAAATTCTGGTGGATGTGACCAATGCGGTGATTAAATTAGTGCGCATCGCCGAGCTGCCCAAGAGTCTGTTTGCCATCCTGCACCATCACTTCGGTATCAGCAGCTTGTGTCTGGCCGAGTACAACGCCACCTCCGACAGCTTCAAGAGCTATCTGGTCAATCAGCACCAGAGCGATCAGCCGGGCATCATCGATCACTCCTGTTTCGAGAAGAAGTGCCTGCAGGGGGCGCTCGGTCACAGCGAGCCGTTTTTTGTCTATCGCGAGCACGGTAACGGCTGCAGCAATCGCTGCCGCTTTACCTCCCAGATCCTGCCGCCCGAAGCCGACAGCTCCTGCGTTTTGCCGCTGCGCTATCGGGGCAACCTGCTGGGGGTGTTGATCCTCTCACACCCCCATGCCGACTTCTTTGCCGATATCGATATCTCCTTGCTGGAGCAGGTGGCGGCGCGCACGGCGATTGCCATGAACAATGTGCAGGCGCAGCAGGAGATCACCAACACCAATGGTGCCAAAGAGAAGACCATTCGCATCAACGAGCCGCAGATGCAGGGGGAGTTCCCCCATATCATCTACCAGAGCGCGGTGATGGAGAGCGTGCTGGAGAAGGTGCGGCTGGTGGCCGAGAGCGACAGCACCGTGCTGATCCTCGGCGAGACTGGCACAGGCAAGGAGCTGATCGCCCAGGCCATTCATGCCCTGAGTGCCCGCCACGACCACGAGATGGTGAAGGTGAACTGCGCCGCCATCCCGACCGGCCTTATCGAGAGCGATCTGTTCGGCCACGAGAAGGGGGCCTTTACCGGCGCCCTGACTCAGCGTATCGGCCGTTTCGAGCGGGCCCACAAGGGCACCCTGTTCCTCGACGAAGTGGGGGACATGCCGCTGGATCTGCAGCCCAAACTCTTGCGGGTATTGCAGGAGCACGAGCTGGAGCGGGTCGGCAACAGCAACCCCATCGCAGTGGATGTGCGGCTGGTGGCCGCCACCAACTGTGACCTGCTCTCCATGGTCAAGAACAAGCGCTTTCGAAGCGATCTCTACTACCGCCTCAATGTCTTTCCCATCGAGCTGCCGCCGCTGCGCGAGCGGCGCGAGGATATTCCGCTGCTGGTCAACTTCTTCATCAAGAAGATTGCCAAGCGGATGCGCCGCACCATCACCTCGATCCCCGCCGATGCCATGAAAATGCTGGTGTCACTCCCATGGTACGGCAATATCCGCGAGCTGGAGAACGTCATCGAGCGCGCCGTGGTGATGACCCGCGGCCATGTGCTCAACCTCTCGCCGGACGAGCTGATGCCGCTCAAGGGTTACCACAAGATTGAGACCCTGGTTTATGACGAGCCCGCTTCGCCGCTCTTTGCCGAGGAGGGGCCGATTGATGAGCGTGAGGCGATCATCGCTGCCCTGCGTGACTGCAACGGCATCGTCGCTGGCGAGCGGGGGGCAGCCAACCGCCTCGGCATGAAGCGCACCACCTTGCTCTCCAAAATGAAGCGGCTCGGCATTTCGGCCAGAGATCCCGAGATCATCGATGGGGTCGCACCATGAGAGAGGCCATAGAGCTTGAGGCGCGGGGCGAGCTTAGCGAACAGAACGAACTGGCACGCTGCGCCATCCATCGCGAGGTGGTGCACTACCGCGCCGATACACTGACCTGTGACAGCGAAATGGCGCTCCCCTCCGAGACGCCGGTGGCGCTGGTCTACAACGGCATCGCCCACAGCGTGATGATGTGCTCGGCCTCCGATCTCGAGGATTTCGCCATCGGGTTTTCGCTCTCCGAGGGGATCATCGACAGCCTGCTCGATATCCACGACATCGAGCAGACTGACGGCTGTCAGGGGATTGAGCTGCATATCACCCTGGCCAATCGCTGCGTTCATCGCCTCAAAGAGAAGCGGCGCACCATGGCGGGGCGCACCGGTTGCGGCATCTGCGGCAGCGAGAGTCTGGATCAGGTGATCCGCACCCAGCCAAAATTGCCCGACAGCCAGCGTCTGGCGGTGGGCCATATCGACAAGGTATTGAGCGCGCTGCGCCCGCTCCAGCTATTGGGCCAGCGCACCGGCGCCACCCATGCGGCGGTGCATCTGGATGGTGCGGGAAACATTCTCGCCATCCGCGAGGATGTGGGGCGCCATATCGCGCTGGACAAGCTGGTGGGTCATCTGTGCCGCGCTGGCCGCCGTGACGGTGCCATTCTGGTGACCAGCCGCGCCAGTTTCGAGATGGTGCAAAAGTGCGCCAGCGCCGGGGTGGAGATCTTGCTCGCCATCTCGGCTGCCACCGAGCTTGCGGTCGAGCGGGCCGAGCAGACCGGGCTCACCCTGGTGGGTTTTTGCCGCCCCGGGCGGGCCGAGATCTACAGCGGGTGCCAGCGTATCCTGCTTAAGTGAGCACAAACGTGAGTGCAAGGTCGCAAACCCGCTAAACGGATCAAGAAAATTGGCAATGAAAAAGGGCGGGGAGTGTGACTCCCCGCCCTTGTTGTTTCTGCCTCTGTAGCGGATTAGCGCGCCAGCAGGATACGCAGCATGCGGCGCAGCGGCTCGGCGGCGCCCCACAGCAGCTGGTCACCCACGGTAAAGGCGGCCAGATACTCAGGGCCCATATTGAGCTTGCGCAGACGGCCAACCGGAATGCTGAGGGTGCCGGTGACGGCCGCCGGGGTCAGCTCGCGGGCGGTGATGTCGCGATCGTTGGGGATCACTTTCACCCAGTCGTTGTGGGCAGCCAGCAGCGCTTCGATCTCCGCCAGCGGCACATCCTTTTTCAGCTTGATGGTAAAGGCCTGGCTGTGGCAGCGCAGGGCACCGATCCGCACGCACAGACCATCCACCGGAATGACGGCGTTCTCGATACCCAAAATCTTGTTGGTCTCGGCCTGACCCTTCCACTCTTCGCGGCTCTGGCCGTTGTCGAGCTTGGTGTCGATCCAGGGGATAAGGCCGCCAGCCAGCGGTACGCCGAAGTTGTCCACCGGCAGGGTGCCGGAGCGGGTCTTCTCGGTGATCTTGCGCTCGATATCGAGAATGGCGGAGGCAGGGTCGGCCAGCTCGACCGCCACTTCGTCACGCAGCATCCCCATCTGGGTAACCAGCTCGCGCATATGGCGGGCACCGCCACCGGAGGCCGCCTGATAGGTGGCCACGCTGACCCACTCCACCAGATCCGCCTTGAACAGGCCACCGAGGGCCAGCAGCATCAGGCTGACGGTGCAGTTGCCGCCGACGAAGGTCTTGATGCCATCATTCAGGGCCTGCTCAATCACATCGCCGTTGACTGGATCCAGAATGATGACGGCGTCTTTCTCCATCCGCAGGGAGGAGGCGGCGTCAATCCAGTAACCCTGCCAGCCCGCGGCTTTCAGGCGGGGATAGACATCCTTGGTGTAGTCGCCGCCTTGGGCGGTGATGATGATATCCTGCTTGGCCAGCGCCTCGATATCGAAGGCGTCCTGCAGAGTACCGGCATCGACGCCGAAGTTGGGTGCGGCCTCACCGGCCTGGGAGGTGGTGAAGAATGTGGGTTGAATATGGGCGAAATCCTGCTCTTCCTGCATCCGGCTCATCAGAACCGATCCCACCATGCCACGCCAACCGACCAAACCTACTTTTTTCATATTGTCCTACCCTGGATTGCTGCTAAAGAAACTCGCGGTGACACCCGTAACCCCTTGTCTGGCGACGCCTGTTTTACAAACGGTTTACAGGCCATTTAAAAAATATGCGCTGCGAAAAATGCGTCTATCCACATTACGGATTGTGGCGGCTTGCGCAAGTCGAATTGCGCAATATTCTGTGCCATTTGCTGCATTAACCGGCAGGGACAGCGTAGCTGCGACAGGCGGGCAGGGAGAAGTTTAACATCAGACGAAAAGGCCACCGTTTATGGCGGTGGCCTGTCAATAAAGCGGTTGAGAACGTCCTCTGTTGTTGTCTGGGGGCGCAGTTGGCAAGTGAAACAGCCCGACAGCGTAGGCGCTTAGCCGTAACGGGCCAGAGTCAGCCCCTCGTCGCTGATGGCGGGCTCGCTGCCGCTGATGAGATCGCACAATAGCTGCCCCGAACCGGCCGCCATGGTCCAGCCCAGCGTGCCGTGGCCGGTGTTGAGCCAGAGACCGGGAATGGGGCTCGGCCCCACCAGCGGGGTGCCGTCCGGCGTCATGGGACGCAGGCCGGTCCAGAACTCAGCCTTGCTGATATCGCCCCCTTCGGGGAAGAGATCGCCGACCACCATCGCCAGGGTGTCGTGGCGTCTGGGATTGAGTGCGAGGTTGTAGCCCGACAGCTCCGCCATGCCGCCGACCCGGATCCGCTCATCAAAGCGGGTGATGGCCACCTTGTAGGTTTCATCGAGCACGGTGCTGCGCGGTGCGGCCTCGGCGTTGATCATCGGCAGGGTGAGGGAGTAGCCCTTGACCGGATAGACCGGCAGCTCCAGCCCGAGCGGGCGCAGCAGCGGCCGCAAAAAACCGGTGGCATAACTGCCAAGCGCACAGACGATGGCATCGGCGCGATAGCGCTGCTCGCCCGCCCGCACCGCCACGGCGCGGCCACTATCACGACCACGGCCCTGCTCAATCTCGTCGATATCGCAGTTAAAGACGAACTTGACCCCGAGCTTCTCGGCTTCAAGGGCAAGGGCCTTGGTGAAGCGGAAGCAGTCGCCGGTCTCGTCGCCGGGCAGACGCAGGCCGCCGACGATTTTGCCGCGTACCCGCGCCAGCGCAGGCTCTGCCGCTTCGCAGCCGCTGGCATCCAGCGACTGGTAGGGCACGCCATACTCCTCAAGCACCTCGATATCGCGCTGACTGGCATCGAGCTGGGACTGGCTGCGAAACAGCTGCAGGGTGCCGAGCTGGCGCCCTTCGTAATCGATGTTCAGCTCGTCACGCAGCAGCTTCATGCAGTCGCGGCTGTATTCGGCCAGACGCACCATGCGCCCCTTGTTGGTGGCATAGGCGGTCGGGGTGCAGTTGGCGAGCATTCTGAGCATCCAGCGAAGCTGGAAAGGGTCGGCAGTGGGGCGCACGGTGAAGGGAGCATGCTTTTGCAGCATCCACTTGGCGGCCTTGAGGGGAATGCCGGGGGCCGCCCAGGGGGCCGCATAGCCCGGGGATATCTGCCCGGCGTTGGCATGGCTGGTTTCAAGGGCGACGCCATCTTGTCGCTCCAGCAGGGTCACCTTGTGACCCGCTTTGGCCAGATACCAGGCGCTGGTTACCCCAATCACGCCGCCACCGAGAACCACTATCTCCATATTGTCTTTCCTTGACTGATCTCCTGATGTGGCCACCACCATAATCAGCCGCCACAGGATATTCAACCGCTCTGCGCAGGATTGGGATCTCCGTCTGCTTGCCTGTCACAAGCTGGTGTTTGGTGCGATGGTGAGCCTGATTGCCAGCGTAAATCGCTGCGCTGTTGTCAGGGGCATGTGTCAGAAGGCATGGCCCGCTTACAGCTGCTCAAGATGGATCAGGTAGTGCTCTGCCGTCGCCAGAATGGCTTGCTGTTGCTCTGCGGCTTGGCCATCCCAGTTGGCATAGGGGAGGGCGAGGCGGGGATTACCGCCAAGTTTGTCCCGGTTACGCCAGAGAAAGTGCCAGTAGAGGCTGTTGAAAGGGCAACTTCCGTCGCCGTGGCGGGCTTTCACCTGATAATGGCACCCCTTGCAGTAGTGGCCCATCCGCTCGAGATAGGCGCCGCTGCTGGCGTAGGGCTTACTGCCCATCAGGCCGCCGTCGGCAAACTGGCTCATGCCGCGGGTGTTGGGCAGCTCGACCCACTCGATGGCATCCACATAGATACCGAGATACCAGGCATCCACCTCGTCAGGATCGATCCCCGCCAGCAGGGCAAAGTTGCCGGTCACCATCAGCCGCTGGATATGGTGGGCGTAACCGTGCTCAAGAGACTGGCCAATGGCGTGGCGCACGCAGGCCATCTTGGTTTCTCCATTCCAGAAGAAACCGGGCAGCGGCCGGTTGGCCCCGAGAAAATTGGCGCGCCGATAGTCGGGCATCTTCTCCCAGTAGAGGGCGCGGACAAACTCGCGCCAGCCGAGGATCTGGCGGATAAAGCCCTCTACCTGCGCCAGGGTGATGGTGGCCTGATTGGCCTGCCAGTGGGCTTCGGCTGCGCGGATCACCTCGAGCGGGTGAAGCATCTTGCTGTTGAGGGAAAACGACAGGCGGCTGTGAAACAGGCTCCAGCCCCGCTCGCTCAGGGCATCCTGATAGCGGCCAAAGTGAGGCAGGCAGTGGGTGAGAAAATGGGCGAGCAGCTCACGACTCTGGCGCCTTGTGATGGGCCAGGGCAGGCTGCTGGCATCCGCCTCGCCGATGGTGCTGACCCCGTGGCGGGTCAGCATGGCATCAATCTCGCTCACCTCGTTGGCAAAGGTAAGGGGCGCAGGGATTGGCTGGCGATCCGGCAGCTTGGCGCGGTTCTCGTCATCGAAGTTCCAGCGCCCGCCAAGGGGTTGGCCGCGCTCATCGAGCAGTACCTTGTATTGCTTTCTCAGGGCGCGGTAGAAGAACTCCATCCTGCTGTGGGGATAGCGCTGCCAGCCATCACGAGGGGTGAGAAAATGTTCGCTCTCCACCTCGGTGGCAGGGATGGCAAGACCCGCCGCCCAGCTTTTCAACTGGCTGGCGAGGCGCAACTCGTCCGGGCTCTGCCAGGCAAAGCGGCTGGCCTGATGTGCTGCGAGCTGAGCCTCCAGCACGCCGGGCAAATCGGGCCAGCGGGCGCTCTCATCGAGGGTCAGGTAACAGACGCGGTGGCCCGCCTTGCCAAGGGCCGCCGCGAAGGCGCGCATGGCGGCAAAGAAGGCCAGCACCTTCTGGCGATGGTGACGGCAGTAGTCGGTCTCCTGACGCAGCTCCGCCATCAGATAGCAGACCGCCGGATCCGGGGTGCGAAACCAGCTGTGACCGGCATTCAGCTGATCGCCGAGAATCAGGCGCAGCTCCATCAGACTCGCTCCCCCTCAGATTGCTGGCAGCGGTGACGAGCGTGGCGACAGCGCTCGCTGCAGTAGCGAACATCCTCCCAACTGCGCGCCCACTTGCGCCGCCAGCTGAAGGGGCGTTGGCAGACGGGGCAGATCTTTTCGGGCAGATGGGGTTTGCGATGCATGGCTCTTCCAGCTGTGGGCAACGAGGTAGCGTGAACGGGGTCAATTCAACGGGATAACAGCTTAACGAAGCGGGGCGCCTCGTGGATCACCGAGAGTCGCGTTGGGTCGAGTGAGTGCGCACTTTGTGAGCGGGCGCACAGCCCGTCGGTGCGCCCCTTGTTTGCCAATTAACCTGCCGCTAACGTGGCGAGGCTGCCCGCTGGCAGCACCTATCAATGGATCTTATTGGCCACCGACTGTTTACAACCGATATGGAGGGGAGTGATGCCAATCATGACAGCTACGCCCCGGGCAGCTTGCCTGCTCGCCCACTGGTATACCCGGGATCCCATTCTCACCTTCGACTTTCCTCACCGCTGATTGGCGGCACCCGCCGTTTGAATTTGTCAGCCGGACGGCCCTGATCGCCCCGGCCTCTTTGCCAAACCCTCTTTCAAACACACTGGCCTTGCGCCGGTGAGGAGTCTTTTATGCGTCGTATACCCGAGCCGTTTCGTATCAAGATGGTCGAGCCTATCAAACAGACCACTGGCGCCGAGCGCCGTGCCGCCCTCGAGGCCGCTGGCTGGAACCCCTTCCTGCTGCTGGCCGAAGATGTTTATATTGACCTGCTGACCGACAGTGGCACCGGCGCCATGTCCGACCGTCAGTGGGCCGGCATCATGATGGGGGATGAGGCCTATGCGGGCAGCCGCAACTTCGTCGAGCTGGAGCGCGCGGTGCGTGAGATCTTTGGCTACCAGCATGTGATGCCCACCCACCAGGGGCGCGGGGCGGAGCAGATCCTCTTCCCCGAGCTGGTCAAACGCTGCAAGGGCAAGGCGCCGGTGTTTATCTCCAACTATCACTTCGACACCACCAAGGCTCACGTTGAGTTGGCCGGGGCGCGGGCCATCAACCTGCTCACCTCGAAGGCTCTCGACACCACAGCCCCTTATGCCTGGAAGGGGGATTTTGATCTCGGTCGCCTGAGCGACACCATCGAGACCTTGGGGGCCGACAACGTGGCCGGTGTCATCATCACGGTCACCTGCAACAGCGCTGGTGGTCAGCCGGTCTCCATGGCGAATATGGAGGCAGTCTCCGAGCTGGCCCGTCGCCACCATATTCCGGTGGTGATCGACGCCGCCCGTTTCGCCGAGAACGCCTGGTTTATCAAGGAGCGGGATCCGGCCTATGCCAAGCACAGCATCAAGGAGATAGTGCGCCAGATGTTTGCGCTGGGAGACATCTTCACCATGTCGGCCAAAAAAGACGGGCTGGTCAATATCGGCGGGTTGTGTTGCTTTAAAGAGGATCTCGACCTGTTCCGCGCGGTGCAGGTGCGTTGCGTGGCGATGGAGGGGTTCGTCACCTACGGTGGCCTCGCCGGGCGGGACATGGCGGCGCTCGCCATCGGCCTGCGGGAGGGGATGGACGAGGAGTATCTCACCTACCGCATCAGTCAGGTGGCTTATCTGGGTGAGCGGCTGGCTGAGGCGGGCATCCCTATCCAGACCCCCACCGGCGGCCATGCGGTGTTTGTCGATGCCAAAAAATTGCTGCCCCATATTCCGGCCGAGCAGTTCCCGGCCCATGCGCTTGCCTGCGCGCTCTATCTGGAAGGGGGCGTGCGCGGGGTGGAGATCGGCTCCCTGCTGCTGGGGCGTGATCCCGCCACCGGCAAGCAGGAGGCGGCGGACTTTGAGCTGTTGCGGCTCACCATTCCTCGCCGGGTCTACACCCGGGATCACATGGACTATGTGGCCGACTGCCTGATCGCGGTGAAAGCGCGGGCCAGCGACATTCGTGGGCTCACCTTCGACTACGAGCCGCCGCTGCTGCGCCACTTTACCGCACGGCTGAAACCGGTGTGATCAGCAGCCGGTCAGACGGTGTGATCAACCGCGCCAAGCCGTGCAGATCACCGGCCGCCCCCGGTTAAGTGGCCCAGTAAAAAAGCCCCCGCACCAAGGTGCGGGGGCTTTCGTTTATCGAAGTAAAGCCGGGATCAGACCGCCTGATATTCCAGCTCGACCGAGCCCAGCGCCTTGAGGGTGGACTGGGCGGAGTCATGCTGGCTGATCTGGCCGTTTTTGTTCTCCAGCAGCACGGCGCGGCGGATGGTGGCGAGATCTTCGCCGTTAAGCACTGCATGGGCGCAGGCCATCTGCATCGGCGGCAGGCTGGGGTTGAAGGCGGCATTCTCGGCGTAGCGGCCAGAGAAGATGCGGCCATCGGCAAATTGCAGCGCCACCGCGGCATAGCCCTGGCTATAGGGGGCGTAGCTTTGACGGGCGGCGGCCAGTGCGGCTTGCCACAGCGGGTCTTCGCTTTCGAGCGTGAGCTCGGCGTGATCCTGCGGGCTCATCAGCGCATCGGTGATGTCGAGATCCGCCGGGCCAAACGAGTGGGGCAGGAAGGATTGCAGGGCGCTCAAGTCATCCGGCAGAGAGACTTTCAGGATCTTGGCGGTGCTCAGCTCGTTCATAAACTGACGGCAGTGGCCGCAGGGGGTGTAGTTGACGGTGATTTCAGAGATCCCGGTCTCACCGCCCAGCCAGGCATTGGAGATGGCGGACTGCTCGGCGTGGACCGAGTGGAACAGGCCTTGTCCCGCAAACTCCATGTTGGCACCGAAGTACCAGCTGCCGCTCAGGCCGCAGGCGATGGCACCGACATAAAACTTGGAGATGGGCGCTACCGAGCAGGCGGCGGCCAGCGGCAACAGGGCGAGGCGCAGGGCGCGATCATCGAGACCTGTGGCGGCTTTCAGGGTGGCGACTTGCTCCGGCGTGAAGCGGGCGTTGAAGTCGGCACTATCCAGCATGGGCTGCACGGCTGCTTTGAGCGGGGCAGAGAGGGTATCGAATGGCTTGGCAAAACGGGGATGCATAGTGTGTCCTCAAAGGCCAATTGGGCGGCCATTGTAGGGAGCAAGCTCGGGTAAATGTGTGAGCAGGCTCACGCCCTGACGGGCAAACGGAGGGGGATGGTAATGGAAACGTTTGTCTTGTGCAAATTGTGCGGCAGGTCGCACCCCGAGAGGCCAGAAGGCCTGTCGGGGTGCTCAATCGGTGGTCAATAGGGTGATCAGATCAGCCAGTGATAGATGGCAAAGAGGAGGGGAGCGACGGCCGCGGTGAGTATCCCGCATACCACCATAGCTAGCGACGCAAAGGCCCCCTGGGTGATCCCCTTCTCGGCGGAGGTGGCGGTGCCGATGGCGTGAGCGCAAGCGCCCATGGCGAGTCCTTGCGCTTCCGGGTCAGTCACTTTCAGCAATCTGAGCAGCGGGTATCCGATCAGGGCACCGACAATCCCCACTACCACTACCACGGCAGCCGCGATGGCAGGAATGCCGCCGATGGACTGACTGACGCTCATGGCGAGCGGGGTGGTGATGGATTTGGTGGCAAGCGAGGCGAGCAGCGCCGGATCTGTGCCCATAAAATGACCGATCAGCAGGGTTGTGCACACCGAGATCAAGACGGAGGCGAGGGTACAGATTAGGATGGGCTTGAGTTTGGCCTGGATCTGGCGCGCCTGCTGATAGAGCGGCAGCGCCAGCGCTACCACGGCGGGCTCCAGCAGCATGGTAATGGGGCTGCTGCCGCGCTCGTACTGCTCAAGGGGCAGATCAAACCAGAGCAGCAGGCCGATGATCACCGCGGTCGGCACCAGCACCGGATTGATGATGGGCCAGGGCAGGCGGCGATAGAGGGCGCGGGTGGCGAAATAGAGCGCCAGGGTCAGGGGAATCGCTAGCCAGAAGATCATTTGTTCATCCTCTGGTAGAGCCGACCGACGGTGGCGAGGATCAGTACGATCCCGAGCACGATGCAGAGCATGATGACGCCGAAGGATTGGCGCAGGGGCTCAAGCCAGGCCACCAGTCCGACCGCGACCGGCACGAACAGCACGCCCATGTGGCGCAGCAGCAAGCCAGCGCCCAGCTCGACCCAGTGCAGCTTGATCAGTTGCAGGGAGAGCAGCACAAACAGCAGCAGCATGCCGATGATGCTGCCGGGAAAGGCAAATGGCAGGATGGCTGCCACGGATTTGCCTACCAGCAGGCAGGCGACGATGACCATAAAGTCACGAAAGTACAGCAAGGCGCGTTGCGCGATCACGTGAACCTCATCGACTGGGAAGAAAAATCGCAGTTTACCAGAGAGGCCGGGTCGCGGCATTAAAACAATAACAACTGAAATCAGTTCATTTGAGGCTGATTTGATTGGCAATTTTTGAAAATTGTCTGATAGAACCCTTTTCGAACTACAAGGAGTAGTGATGACATCCCTCTTGTCCCGAGTTCGCCAGCTGGCGAACGATAATGCATTGCCCCCCCATCTGCTGCAAACCCGTCAGTGGGAGGGACCCCTGTGCCGGGTGCGACTCGACAACACTGGTTCTGATGCCACCCCGGTTGACCGCTGGGTGCTGTTTGACGGCAAGCTTGGTCTGCCGGTGGAGAGCGCCATCTATGGCGAAGGATTCCAGATGCTGGCCCAGACCATGGGTAGCTGGCAATCACCGCAACACGTTGGCCGTTGTCCCGATGCCAGCGTCTATCGCATCACCGATGACAACGGCTACCACACCATTCACAACCTGCTGCTGGTGGAGCATAACAAGGGGTGGCTGCTGCTCGCCTTTGCCAGCTGCCACCGTTTTGGCGGGGAGTTTCGCCTCTATCCCGATGGTCGCTTGCAGATCCTGATGAACTGCGAAGGGCGAAAACTCGCGGCCGGTGAGCACTGGCAGAGCGAGGCGCTGATCTGCCTCGAAGGGGCGGAGCGCGAGGATCTGTTGGCCGAACTGGCACGGCTGATCGAGGCCGAGCACGGCTCGCTGATCGGCAAGGTGAGTGAGCGCCCGAGCGGCTGGTGCTCCTGGTATCACTACTACGCCGAGGTAAGTGCCGCCGACATTCGCGAAAACCTGCAGGTGCGTGCCGAGCGTTTCCCGGCCCTGCGCTATGTGCAGATCGACGACGGCTATCAGGCCAAGATGGGCGACTGGCTTACCCCGTCGGCCAAGTTCGAGCAAGGTGTTGCTTCATTGGCTGCGGAGATCAAACAGGCTGGCTGCGAGCCCGCTCTCTGGGTCGCTCCCTTTATTGCCGAACCAAGCTCGCAGGTGTTTCAGGATCATCCCGACTGGTTTGTGAAGGGGGATGACGGTCTGCCGCTCCCCTCCGAACGGGTCACCTATGGCGGCTGGCGCTGCACTCCCTGGTATGTGCTGGACGGCACTCACCCCGAGGTGCAGGCGCACCTCGAGCAGGTGTTCCGTACCCTGCGTGAGCAGTGGGGCATTCACTACTTCAAACTCGATGCCAACTTCTGGGGCGCAATCCACTGTGGTCGTTTCCACGACTCGGCCGCCACCCGGGTTGAAGCCTATCGGCGCGGTATGGCGGCCATCCTGCGCGGTGCAGGTGAAGGTGCTTTCCTGCTCGGTTGCAACGCCCCTATCTGGCCAAGCCTTGGGCTGGTGCACGGCATGCGGGTGAGTGACGATGTGGAGCGCAACGGCCACCGCTATCGCCAGATTGCCCGCGAGGCCTTCTGCCGCGCCTGGCAAAACGACAAGCTCTGGGCCCTCGACCCCGACTGTATCTGCCTGCGGGATCTGCCGACCCAGCAGGCAAGTCAGGCTGAATACCGCTTCCATCTGGCTGCGCTGGTGGCGAGCGGCGGTATGATGCTGGCGGGTGATCGACTGCAAGATCTCGATGAGGAGCAGGCGGCGCAACTGTGCAAGCTGCTGGCGCTCTGTGCGGCCCGGGCACCCTCTGCCCGTTTCGAGTCGATGGACTTTGCTTGCGGCGAAGTAAGCCTGCCAGAGGGCGGCACTCTGCTCTGCCTGTTCAACTGGGAGGGGCAACCACAGGAGTTTCTGCTGCCGGAAGGGGGAGCCGATTTTTGGCACGGGCAGGCTGTCGGCACGGCCGTGACCCTGCAAGGGGGCGAGGGGCGGGTGATCCACTACACCTGATCACTGCGTCACTACAAACAATTCAGGCTCCATCACGGAGCCTGAATTGTTTTCAATCACTAGCGTTAGTAACGCCACTCAAAGCCGATGGCGTATTTGGCGGAGCCATAGCCCGGGATGTCGCTGCCGGAGGCGATCGCCTTGAGGGTCAGCAATGGGGTGAGAGGAACCCCCAGACCGAAGCCGATGGCCAGCTGATCATTGGGGTTCCCCATCAGATCGACTCGCATCACCCGATAGAGGGACATATCCTCGCTCAGGTGTGTATACGCCTGTGACGCACGGTTATAGGCCTGACCAAATACTTCCAGCTGAAAACCGGACTGGGCACTGATGGCCAGCGGCACCCCGACAAACTTGTAGAGATGGGAACCGTTGAAGTAGCTGTTGGTGATCTGGGGAGTGAAGTCAGTCTGCTGGTAGAGGGTGCTGAAGTTGTGTTCGACGATGCGATAGGTCTGCTCCGGCAGGCGAGCAAGATAGTCCGGCATATCGAACCGGTATGCGGCGTTTGCTACCAGCGGCAGCAGGGTCAGTAATCCGAGCAATGCGTGGTGACGAGGCATCAGCAAATGGCTTCCGTTCGGCCAAACAGATCTCTTGCGTTTGGGACATTCGCCCTGAGTGTTGCAAGATATTGGTTTTTGGGGAAATCCCCTTCGTCATTATGACCTGAAGAAGGGGATGGGCGGGAAGGATTTATTGTGAAACTACTCACAACTCATAAATCTTCCAGATAGCGATAGAGACTCTTGAGAATCGCAAAGTTCCGTTCGTTACTCTGGTTCTGCTCTGCCAGCGCCTCGAGACGGGGCACATAGTCCGGCAGACGGCGGCTGAAGTAGTCGCTGCAGTGCAGGCGCCAGCGCTTCTGCTCCGCTTCGCTCAAGGTGTGTGGCCAGTTGCGGGCGCGGTAGCGAAACAGCATCTCCGGCAGCCGCGGATCGGTAAAGGCAAATTCCCGCTCACCCAGCAGATCCGCGGGGGTGGCGCGCACCAGATCCATTGTGGACTTGTCGCCGTGGCCAAAGAATCCGGCGTAGAGCTGGGTATCGGGGTCGCTGTCATTGCTGCCGGCAAACTCCTGATTGAACACCTCCACCAGTTTTTCCCGCACCTCGGGGTGGGCGCGCAGCAGATCCAGGCTCTTGCGGCACTGCTCCCGATCGATGCCCAGCTCATCGGCCCGCTCCGGTGTCAGGGTGGCGGCCGGTGCCAGCACCGGGCACTTGTTGATGTGCACCAGCTTCACCGGAATACCTGCCAGATCCCCTAACTCCTCTTTCTTGGTGTAGAGCCGCTCGCGGATCTCCTCGCTGTTGAGTTCGATAAGCGGGGTAGGGTCGCGGGTGAGGTCCACCATGATCACCGCATTCTGGTTGGTGGGATGCCAGGCGAGCGGCGAAACCCAGCTCACGCACCCCTGCCAGGGGGAGAACATGCCGGAAACGTGCACCAGCGGCTTCATGGTCACCACGTCAATCAGCGCCTTCACCTTGTTCTTGTTGCGCAGCTCAAACAGGTAACCAAACAGCTTGGGTTGGGCTTTTTTTACCAGCTTGGCCATCTCGATGGTGGCCAGCACGTCCGAGAGCGCATCGTGGGCATTGGCGTGCGCCACGCCGTTGGCGACCGTCAGCTTCTCCAGCCTAAAACTCGGCTTGCCCTCATCGTCAAAGGCCCACTCTATCCCCTCCGGCCGCAGGGCATAGCAGGCCCGCAGCATATCGAGGATATCCCAGCGGGAGTTGCCGTTTTGCCAGCTGTAGGCATAGGGGTCATAGAAGTTGCGATAGAGGGTGTAGCGGGTCACTTCATCATCGAAGCGGATGCTGTTGTAGCCCAGCACACAGGTATTCGGAGTGGCGAACTGTTCATGGATCTGGCGAATGAAATCCGCTTCGCACAGCCCATCCTTCATCGCCTTTTGTGGCGTGATACCGGTAATGAGGCACGCCTCCGGATCCGGTAGATAGTCCGCCGGCGGCTTGCAATAAATCACCAGCGGCTCGCCAATGAGGTTGAAATCCGCATCGGTACGGATACCGGCAAACTGCGACGGTCTGTCCTTGGCGGGGCTGATGCCGAAGGTCTCGTAATCGTGGAAGTAGTAAGTGGGCTGGGTGGTCTGCTTCGCTGATGTGCTCATGTGTTCTTGTGTGTTCGCGCTTCTGATTGATTTTTCAGGGTTTAGTGCCGTTCTGGTGAGGTGCAAATTCCGAAGACACTTTCATCGTTCACCCAAACCTGACGTTGTTCAATGGCCTGCTGGTACATTATCTGGTACAAAACACCCCATGAGAGTGGTACAAAATTTTAATGGGGTAGCAATGGCGTTATCAGATAGCTGGCTTCGAGGGGTGAATGGTAAACCATATGCTGGCCCGAGCGAAGTGAGCGACGGTGATGGGTTGAGTGTCCGGGTCTCACCGAAGGGGGTGGTTGCGTTCCAGGTTCGGCATGTGGTCGACGGGAAGCGGGTTCGGACCTCTCTTGGTCGGTACCCGGCTCTGACCTTGCGAGAGGCCCGGATAAAGGCCGATGAGCTCAAAAGCGGTGTTGCGCCGATCAGTGCCTCGGGCGATGAGCCTACGCCTGCAGCCTTGTTTGATGAGTGGTTCGAGAAGTACGTGATGCGGGAGTGCCGAGAAGGCACCCAGAAATACTATCGCTATACCTTCTCGTCAGTGAAGAACCGCTTGCCTGACCGGCCAATCAACCAGATCACCATGGACATGTGGTTGAGCTATTTCGATGCCATCAGTGAGCGGGCACCAGGGGTAACCCGGGCTGTGATCACGGCATTGAAGGCGTGCTTCAACTGGCATGCTCGCCGCGGCACGATCTATATGCCCAACATGATGAGTCTGCGGGCCAGGGATGTAGGCGCTCCCGCCAAGACCGGTCACCGGGTGTTGACGGTGCCAGAGGTTGCGAAGATCTGGCGGGCCATCGAGGCCAGCCGGGCTGGCACCGGCAACAAGGTGATTCATCTGCTCTGCCTGGTCTATGGGTGCAGGCTTTCCGAGGCCAGAACGCTCAAGCGTCAGGACCTGGATTTCGAGTCTATGGTCTGGACCGTGCCGGCGGAGATCAGCAAGACCGGCAGGCCTATCCGCCGCCCCATTACATCGGTGGGCAAGCAACTGTTCGAACGAGCCGCGATGGCGTCGGTGGACCCGGTCTATCTGTTCCCAGGTCAGGGGGAGGGGAATGGGCCGTTGGAGATCCACTCGTGCAATCGGCTGGTGAGCCGCTTACGCAGCAGCCTGGGGATCCCCCATTGGCGGATTCATGATGCTCGTCGAACGCTGTCGACCCGGTTATCGGAAATGGGGGTGTCGCCCCATATCACCGAAGTGATGCTGGGGCACACCCTGCTTGGCGTGATGGCTGTTTACAACAAACATGACTGGCTTGAGGATCAAGCGGCTGCCTATGAGCGCTGGTGGACAGTGATCCAGCGGGAGCTAGGCGTTGCCACTGATCCGGTTGTGGCTGTCAATCCAGGCCATGATGTGTGACTTTATCCAGCGCAGTGGCTGGTGGTCGATGGGTTTGGGAAAGGTCGCGTCTTTATTGCGGAGGTGATACAAGGCGGTTCGACCTTTTCCCAGCATCACCATCAGTTCTTTCTGCTCAATTTTCTCAATGGGCTCTAACATAAATCCTCCGGTGAATCCTAGAACGGCAGGTCGTCATCGTAATCAAATGGCGGCTCGTTGCTTTGCTGGCCCGCAGATGGGGTGGCGGCAGGCCTGGCTGGTGGCTGGGACTGAGCCTTCTGCGAACTGCCTTGCTGCGGCTTGCCGCCAAGCATCTGCAGTACCCCGGTGAAGCTGTCGACCAGGACCTCGGTCGTGTAGCGTTCCTGGCCGCTCTGATCCCGCCACTTGCGGGTCTGCAGCTTCCCTTCCACATAGACCTGCGCCCCCTTCTTCAGGTGCTGCCCGGCTACCTCGGCCAGCTTTCCCATGAACACCACCCGGTGCCACTCGGTGCGCTCCTTATGCTCCCCTGTCTGCTTGTCGCGCCAGGTCTCGGAGGTGGCCAAGGTGATGCTGGTGACAGCGTTCCCGCCTGGCATGTAGCGCACTTCCGGATCCTGGCCAAGGTTGCCGATCAGGATGACCTTGTTGATGCCTCTGCTCATATGTCCACCAGTTTGAACTCGACGGTCTTGTTGTCGTTGTCATCAAGGTCAACCAGCACCTGGTAAGTCGGTGCCGCCTCGCCAAGCTCGATCACATCAAATGTCGGATGCTCGGCGGTGTAGGTGGCCTTGTCGCGGTAGAGGTTGTGCTGAATGTCCAGCACCACCATGTCCTTCTGGATGGCGCGCATCAGTTCGTAATCCGCGTTTCTAAACCTGCTGCCATCGACTTCAAATTGCCCGATCCTTTTACCCATGGTGTCCTCCTAGCTATTCTGCTCTGTTGCGGCGGCTACCCATCGGTAGCCGCGGTGATGTTTCTGCTCGCCACGCAAGCAGCGGCGGATGCAATCCCCGATGAACCCGCCGACAAGCGACGCCTGGCGGATGCTGTCAAACCGGACAGTTCGGTTATCGCGACAGTAGGTCCCCAGCACGGGCTTGCACTCCCACTGACTTGGCGCAACCGTGTCCACGTATATCCTCCGCACCGTTATTGCTCTGCCTGCCGAATCCATACCCTGGGCGTATTCGACCCTGGTGGTGAAGCGTGGCTCTCGTTGAATCGAACCAATGACCATGCTGGCCCGGGTGGTGCTGAGGGAGAATGCTGCCGCCACGTCGGCGCTGATGGCGCCTTCAGGTCTGGCATGCACCCACTCGGCAACGTCCTGCACGATGCTCATACGCTTCCCGCCTCCATCTGCGCCAGTACCTGCTCGGCGTCCTCCTTCACGCCCAGCTCAGCGCCGTCGAACGTCTTGATGTAGGCGTGGATCCCGTGCCAGCGACAAGCGGCCGAGGCCTCGCTCACCCTGGCGATGGCTTCTAGCGCCAAGTGGTGCTTTTGTCCTTTGGTGTCGGTGACCGTGATCATGCTGCCCTCCTGGCTTGCAAGTGCTTGTACGGGTTGTTGGCTCTGGCAATGGCCGCCATCGGCGGCGGGCTGACGCTGTTGCCCACCATCAGCACCTGATCGGTGATGGAGAGTGGGGTGCCGTCGTGGCCGCGGTCATGGATGTAGTGACGCGGCATGCCCTGACAGCCATAGAGCTCCTTCGGGACAAGCATGCGCAGGCCGATATCCACGATGACCCAGGTGTTGCCGCACCAGGTAACGGTCACCAGTGCCAACCTGTCCTTGGTGGTGATGGTGTGCATCGGCTCAGTGACGGCCCCCCACTGCCCACCGCTCGAGTAGTAGCGCATCAGGAAGGCGCTGACCCGCAGGGCCCCGGCTTCTTGCTCCGGTGTCAGGCCGCACTCACCCGGGGTCGCCATCACGGTCTGCACCAGGGCGTGGTGCTGACCCGCTGAAACGATGGTGGGGAGCTGGCTCTCCGGAGTGCTCGGCGGCAGGTTCTTGCGTAGGTGCACCATGAAGGCGGAGGCCAGCTGTTGCTGGCTACCGCTCGAAGTGATGACACTGCAAGGGTCAGTCACAGATCTGGCCGGCACGGTGTTGAACCCGCCGTTGGCCTGCACCATCAAGGGGGCCGCCAGCATAGACTTGCCACTGCCGCCGGCCATGATGGCCGCAGCAGGTTCATCAACCCCGTGCTCTCCTCCTTTACCGAAGTGGCGCACCACCAGCGGGGCCAGACTAGGGTTGCACAAGGCGAACGCACCGCCCTTGGGCCAGCCGGTGATGGTGCGCAGCGGGGCGTCAACCGAATCGACACCGCGCCCTGACCAGTTGGCCAGCTCAATGATGAAGGGCTTGGGATTGGTCAGCACCTCGCGGATCACCCCGATTGCCACGCGCTCCAGGGTCGCATCGGCCAGCGGGCGTTTGACGTTGAGCCCCTGTGCCCGGGCTTCTTCCTTGGTGAGGAAGATGCTGGGGCAGGGGATAGACCAGTCGATGTGATCCGCCGTTACCCGATACGGCTTGAGGTCACTGCCTGGTGCCGGGGCCTTGCAATGCGTCGGAGCGGGCCAGCAAACGGGCTCCCCGTCCCGGCGGGCAACGAGGTAGAGGCGCTGGCGGCTGGTAGCCGCACCGTAATCGGCGGCATTCTTGACGGTATGGTCAAGCTCATACCCCATGCGCTCGATGCTGGCCAGAAAGCGGCGCCAGGTCTGGCCTGCCCGCTTGGGATCCGGTACCAGGTATTGCTGCTGGCGTGGCACCCGTTCTCCTGGCTCGGCGATATACTGTTCGATCTTGGTCTTCTTGCCGCGCTGAACCTCGACCAGCTTGATGACCCGGCCAGTGGTCTTGTCCCGCTTGGCGACGAGGGGCCCCCAGGTGCGCATCTGCTTGACGTTCTCCATGGAAAGCACTGCAGGTTTGCTCAGGGCCAGCCACTTGGTGATCACCCAGGCCAAGCTACGGATCTCCTGCTTGCGCGGCTGACCGCCTGCGGCCTGTGAGTGGTGGGTGCAATCCGGGCTGGCGTGCAGCCAACCGACCGAGCGCCCTGCCAGCACAGCAACCGGGTTCACGGCCCAGATATCCTCCTGCAGGTGCAGGGCCTCCGGGTGGTTCGCCTGATGCATGGAGAGTGCCTTAGGGTTGTGGTTGATGGCGATGTGCACCGGGCGCCCCAGCCCACGCTCTATCCCCGTGCTGGCGCCACCGCCGCCAGCGAACAAGTCCACGTTGATGGCAAACTCCAGATTGAGCGGGGCCCCGGTCACCTTGGCCCTGACGGTGCGGGAGCGGCGAAGTGTGTTGCTCATGCTGCCACCTCATTCACTCGAGTAATGGCATTGACCATCACGCTCTTTTGGGTGGCGGGGCTGAGGGTCGGCTCGTTATGCAGGGCGTTCATAAAGGCGATGACGGCCTCCTGGCGGTGCAGGTCGAGCATGGGGAAGGCCTCGGTGAAGTTGTATCCTTCAACCTGCTTCAGAGTGGAGACAGCCTTGCGCAGCAGCACCTTGGTGTCCGCGTCCAGGGTGGTGTATTCGTCCATGAGCTGCTCATCGCTGACTGAGATGGCGATCGCTACCTCCCGGGCGGTGTAGTGCTCCTTGATGCCATAGAGCACTGTCAGCACGGCGACAAAGCACGACCACTCAGCGCCGCCCAGATTGAGCTCGTCGTTCTGGTAGTCGAAGGCCCAGTCCTCGAGCGGCTTGGTGCTGGGTTCCTCGGTTGGGTGGTGGGCATCCAGCAGCTCGAGCTGCCGCTCTGCATGGTTTGGCTCTGGGCTGGTGGCTTCGGCACTCTGCGCCAACAGCTCGGCGGCCTTGGCGGTGGCCAGTTCCAGAAGATCGCCTGGGGCCGTCAGGTTGTCGATGATCCAGGCGGCCAGCTCGGCGGTCCTGGCCGGGGTCAGGATGTCCGCATCGTCGATCTGGTAGATAACCCCCTTCACTGCTGGGTGGCGTTGCCAGTGGGGCAGGGCGGGGGAACGACTCTCTTCTGCGACAAAGCCCTGATGGATAGGCTTGCCGGCCAGCAGGTTGGCGACGGCCAGATCGAGCCGATAGAAGATCTCGGAGAGTGGATAAGGTTCGTCCAGCCAGCCTTGCACATAACCCCTGACCGTATCCTGTTGCTCTTCGCCGAGATCAACGCACTCAATCTGCTTGGCCATGATGCTGCTGGCATCGGCATAGCCCAGTTCGGCCGCCGCCGCGGCGCTGGCCTCGTTATCGTCGGCTGCTGGTGGTTCCCCTGCGGCCGGTTCTGTTATGGCGGGTTGCTCCTGGGTGACCACGGGGGCCAGCTTGGGAGCAGCGCTTCGGATAACGTGATCGGTGGCCAGGGTGAGCTCCACCGCCTGGCGGTGGATCATATCGAGGATGATGGTGCCGATGGTGATGAGGTCGTCACGGCGCAGGCGTGCCTCGGGGCGGCGCTCGCCCTGCCAACCGGCGTCGAAGATCACCACGGCTGAGGCAAAGCCGCTAGAGCTGGGTTTGTCCTTCTTCGGGTCGCGGGGCACGTACCAGCTCGGTACCTCAAAGCCGATGCGCCCGCTGATGAACTGGATGAAGTCGGCATCTTCCGGCCACCAGGTTTCGCTGGTGGCGGCCTTGATGAGCAACATGATCTTGGCACCCAGCGCCCGTTGCTCGCGGCAGTAGTTGAGGATGACCTCCATCCCGGTGATGGGGTTCCCTTCGCTATCCGTGCAGGGGCGCGAGTAGGGCGGGTTGGCGTAGGCTGCGCCCCCCAGCCGGCGCAGGTCGGCGGCCAGATCCTGAGTGAGGGCGTTGTCTTCGGCGTCGTAGTAGTTGGGCACCAGGTGGTTGCAGTCGTCGGCGAACATGTCGAGCACCACCGGCCCCAGGGTGGGGGCGAACTGGTGGAACAGGCCCCAGGCCAGCGCCTTTGGGGTTTGCCATTGGTCGCCTATCTGCTTGAGCTCGTGGTCAGGCTGGGTCTGCAGTTCGGTCAGCGCTTGGGCGTAGTGGTTCATTGGGGTTTCACCTGATAGATGACGACGTTGGCTTGGCGTGGGTAGCAGCCGATGCTGCCCCGCACCTGACGGCGCGCACTGCGCCTGGCGAGCTGGCCTGCATTCAGCAACTGGTTGAGGTGGTAGCGGGCGTTGTAGTTGTTGCAGGTGCAGCAGATCTGGCCCAGCCCTTTCGTCATGGCCTCGCTGACGGTCATGGGACCATGCTCGGCAAACAGCGCGATGATGTCGGCGTTCATGCTGTGCTCCTTTCCTGAGTGGGCTTGCCCGCCAACTGCTGAATGATGGCGCTGACGTAGCGGGCTTGGTGCTTGGCATCGTCCAGGGCGCAATGGCGAACTCCCTCGAAGGGCATCTCCTTCTTGGGGTTGAAGCCGAGCAGGGTACGACCGAGGTCAACGATGGTGCGCACATCACGGTCGTTCCAGTGTTTCCAAGGCACGATGAGGCCGCACGCCACATAGGCACTGCGCAGGATCACATTGTCAAAACCCGCTCCATTGCCCCACATCTGCACATCACGATCAGGGCAGCAGGCGACGATCCAGCGGTAAAAGTTGCAGAGGGCATCGGGCAGCTGGAACTGCTCCCCCTTGATGAGGCCTGCTCTTGCTTCCTCTCCTTGACCCAACCACCACAGCACGGTATCGGGGTCGATCTCCCCGGACTTGGCGCTGCTGCGCAGATCGATGGCAGCCTCGAACTCTGCGCCCAACTCGCCGGTCAGCGGGTCAAAGAACACGGCCCCTATGCTGACAATGGCCGCACGCGGGCCATTGCCCATAGTTTCCAGATCCAACATGACGTGCTTCATGCTGCTTCTCCTTCAGTGGTGGGATACCAGGCAAAGCCGTCTTCGGCTTGGCGGATGACTTTTCCGCACTTCATGGCGAGGTGGAACTCGGTGGTGGCGCCCTGGCTATCGCGCCAGCCCGGGAGCATGACCAGCTCGTCGGCGAGCATGACCATAGGCAGGCAACAGGCCATGTACTCGGCTTGGGTCAGGCCCTCGGGGAGGATGGCAGGGTTGAGCGGGATATGGCCGCGCTCACGCTGGTGGTTGGCCTCGGCATGGAAGGCGGGGCGGTTGCAGTCAGGCAGGCCCGACATGGGGCCGGCGATGTAGATGCGTTTCTGGTGGTGTTGGTTCGACATGATTCATCCCGTTCACTGATGTGTGTAGAATGAATTATAAGCATTCTTACTGTTTGCGTTCAAGCTGGTGTGTAAGTATGCTTTTATTTTGGGATGTTAAAAAGCCCACCAGGCTGGTGGGCTTTGATTGAGGTTGGTTAATCATTCAACGCATCAGGATTCAACTCTTTGTGGCATCTGAGCCAAAAGATAACGTGGTCGACCATTGCCAACTTGCGTCTTGGTTACATCAATCTGCACTGCTTCGTGTAATATCCCATTGAGTAAGTCTACGTTTTGCACCCGTGGAGAAACTTTACCGCGGATCACATGACCTTCCCCAGTGAGCCTGAATTCAAAGGTGCGGCTGTCAGGCAATACGCCGATGAACTCGCCTTGTAACATCTCTTCACTTTCGTGCAGGTTATCGGCAGCTAGCCTTGCCAAGCTACTGCTTACTTGTCCCACATCCGTAAAGCGCACACCCCGACCACCGAATTGCAATGCACATACCGCACTATTGTCCTCTAGCACCCTCAAGAAGTTCCGTACCTTCTCCAAAGCACGAGGATCAGTCTCGGAAGCAATATCCGCAAGGTCATCATCATTACCTAATGTGCTTTGAAGCAGTGCTTGAGTACGTTCTAGAGCAACGGCTACAGGGCTCTCATTTTCTAGATCCAGTGCAAGTTGCTCCGCTCTTTCAGCTCGATGTTCTTCTAGCTCAAAACCAAATGAACCGATAGCAGTGCTGGTTATCAGTAACTGATTCTGCTCTCTGTTGGGGATAGGTCCCATGGCTGCTAAGGGAGCAGAGAGAGAGGCTGCAATTGATGCTACTGCGTCGGTAAAGCTGCTCACAGCTTTCATGCCAAAATCGGCGAAAATACCATAACTACGGATCACAGGAACGCCGTCAAAAGTCAGTTTGGCACGAGCAAGATCTCGCTGATTTGCAGGTAGTGCAGCGAGTTGTGCTTCAACCTTTCGCAGCCGAGCTTCTTGACTCATTCGTGTCAAGCGAGCATTGGCAGGCATGCTAGCCAGCATCCGCTGCAAACTAGTTCGTTCAGCCAGCAGGTGCTGGCGATCTACATTGTTCATGACTGCACCTCCGGAGTATTTAGTTGGTTTAGTCTGTCACGAGCGTCTGCATCGTGTGCAGGGTTCAGGTCTATTTGCAAATATCCCTTCCACGCATTATCGCGTCGATGCGACCACATGCTATACCAGTATGCACTCTGCTGAACAATATCTTCTGGTTCCAGTTCAGTAAGTGCGACGATGTAACTATCTACCAGAAAGCTAGCCTTCGCATAGTCGTGATCAAACACTTGAAGTTGGGCCGCAGAGGGCTCGAAATCTTCGGGTGTATGTAAGAACGAAACTACGTCGATGTCTCTTGGTGGCCGGCGCTCAAGGGTTTCAACTTGTTCAGTGAAACTACCATCCAACCACTGAAAACCTCGGACTAGCCCCATACCATGTAGGGCCGCTCTATAGTCTAAAAAACCTTCCAGTACTCTGCAACGTTCTGGCGATGTTCCAAAACGCATCACGACATCGAGAATTGCAACGCTATAGGGAGAACGTTCATAGCTAGTAGGGTTAGCCTGGTTAATTGGTGGCAGCAGGCCCACAGCATTCCATGCTGGAATTGGTACAGTTGTCATTCCAAAAATCCTTTCCTTATTCCGGCAGTATGTGAGCCGATCATTACGTCACAGAAGTAGGCTGGTTTGCCTTTTCGCTGATGGATTGTGCTGGTTGCTATGGAACTAAACCAGCGGCAATAGATTGTTTTTCATTTTTTGCGCTTTCTACGCCTTCGGTGTTCCACCATTGTGCCAATGATCTGGATGTGTTGTCGATCGGAACGCATGGTGGGGAAGTCGTCATTTAACGGTACGAGTTCGAAGACCTCTTGGCCGTCTTCACCAATGCCCCTAGGACGGTACTTCTTGAAGGTGGCAGCCTCTTCACCGTTCTTGGCCACCACGAAGTCGCCAGGGTGGGGGTGTTCATCTGGGTCGATCAGCACGACATCCCCTTCGACAAACTCCGGCTCCATTGAGTGGCCTATCAACTCGATAGCAAAAGCCCGCTCGCTCAGATTGAGGTCGGTGGTGATATACACCAGGTTACCATCGCACTCGCGAATTTCGCTGGTTTCGGTCCAAACCCCTGCCTGTACATAGCTGAGAACCGGGATGCGGTGAATATCTGGCTGAGCCAGCTCGATGTTTGAGATTTCCTGCTTTGTGGGCTCTCCACCATGGAGAATGTACTCAGGCGTGACGCCAAGAATTTTGGCTGCATTTAGCAGGTTTTCGCCACTCAGATTGGTCTTGTCGCTTTCCCATTGCACCACGCTTGGCGCTTTTATACCGAGCATGGCAGCTAGCTTCACTTGGGTTAAACCAAGACTCTTACGAAGTCGCCTGATTCGATCTCCTACCGATTCCACATGCATCCCCTGAAAAATAAATATAAGTCATCTTATACCTCCTTGATAGAAGCATTCTTTCTATATACTATAAGCATGCTTTTATTTAAGGGGGCTTTATGACGAAGGACGACGCGTTAAGCAAGTTCGGCAAAAAACGAGCTGAGCAGGTCCAGAAGATGGCCGAGATGCTCAACATCAAGCGAGAGGCGATTTACCAGTGGGGGAGTGAGATCCCCACACTGCGGGCCTATCAGATTGAGAGGATGGAGCGTGATGGTCTGTTACCTGTTGGTGCTGAGCGCCGTAACCAGTCTGCTTGAGAACCATCATGACAAAATCCACCAGAACAACCACGAGAGTGAAGCGGGAACACTCCCACCTTTCTGACCCCATTGACGCCGCTTATCAGCTGAGCCGTCGGTACAACATCACCGATCTGGCCCGCCTGATGGGCTCCAAGCGCCCGACCACCCTGAACAACAAGTTCAATCCGGCTTGCGAAGATCACCACCTGACCCTGTCCGAGGCGATGGCGGTGACCGAGCTGACCGGTGACAACGCCATTTTGCAGGCTTGGGCGCTGGCCCGCGGCCATACGCTGGTGGCCCTACCGGATAGCACGGTGACCGAAGAGGAGCTGGCTGACCAGGTGATGCTGGTGGGCGAGGTGGTGGCGGCAGTGTTTGGCGAGCTGCGGGAGGCGCGGCAAGACGGGGTGATCGACCCAGTGGAGCGGCAAGCCATCACGGCGGCAGTGCACCGGGCCATCAAGGAGCTGTTGAGCCTGGAAGAGTCGGTAGCCAGTCAGGTGCGCCCGTTCCCGGGGCCACATGCACAAGGAGAGAAGTGATGAAGGAAGCACAAAAAGAGTGGGCCGGCGCTGCTGTAACAGCCCGACCCGAGGTTGGTTTTCGCGGAGAAAACAACATGCATAAGCGTACCGAAGCTGGCGCCAAAGCGCAAGGCAAGCGCCGTAACGTGATCCCGGCTGTGATCCCCCGTCTGGTGGAGAGTCAGGGCCAGTCCTATCTGGTCTATGGCGGTCTGCTGCGCGGCATCAAGATCCCGGCAACCAAAGAGCAGGCCAAGCGTCACCTGAACTGCCTGATGCAGCACCTGCAGGAGGTGGCTCATGGGTAACCTTGCCACCGTTATTCAATTCCCCGCTCATAGCGCACCAGCGAAGCCACAGGAGGTTCGGGTGGTTGATTTAGATAACGGCTTCTTGCGGTTGGCCAGTGAGCTGGTGGATGAGATGGCCAAGCCGAGCAATGACTTCTCCAAGCTGGAGTTTCGCATTTTGTTGGTGGTCACCCGCAAGACATACGGCTTCAACAAGAAGCTGGATTGGATCTCTGGGGCACAGTTTGCCGAGGCTACCGGAATGACTGAGAACAAAGCGAGAGATGTGGTGCGCGCCCTGGTTAAGCGCCGTGTCTTGGTGCGTGAAGGCAGAAAATTGGGCTGGAATACCACCATTTCAGAGTGGGAAACAAAACAACCCAAAAACAAGGTTAATAACCCTAAAGTAGAGTTGAAAAACAACCCCCAAACATGGTCTAGCACAACCTCAAATCAGGGTCACACAAAAGACACTATCCAAAAGACAAGAAAGACAAAAGATCAAAACACTAGCGCCGAGCCCGCTATCGCGGACTCCACGCCGGTGGTGATTGAATCTGTTTCTGCTGAGCCTGTTTTACTGCCAGCCAAGCTGTCAGCACAGCAGGAGCCTGTGGTGATCACCATGCCGCTAAACAGCGGGGAGCATCAGGTCACCGAATCGTTCGCTGCCCAGATGCAAGCCCTGTATCCGGCGGTGGATGTGGCCCAAGAGCTGCGCACCATGACTGGCTGGCTGATTGCCAACCCCACCAAGCGCAAGACCAAGACTGGCATCAACCGGTTTATCAACGCCTGGCTGTCGAAGTGCCAAGACCGTGGCGGCAGCAATGGCCTGCAGGCCTTCACGCCGCGCCGCAATGACCACACCGACCTGACCCAGACTATGACCGCCGCCGAGCTCAACCAGCGCATGCGGGAGGGTTTCTGATGACCATGAAACCACTCAGTGCTGTGCTGCACGAGATCGCCACTGCGCCGACCGTGGAGACCATCACCCCGCAGCAGCGCCCGCTGACCGATCGGGATTCCAAGATGGTGGCCACCCTGTTCGAGCAGCTGAAAGCGGTGTTCCCGGCATGGAAACAGGCATTCCCCACTGACGACCATCAGCGCCGCGCACTGGCCGAGTGGACCCGCGCCCTGGTCGATGCCGGTTGCACCAGCCGCGAACAGCTGCAGCTTGGCATGCGGATGGCCCGCAGCCATGGCGGGGACTTCTTCCCGAGCACCGGTAAGTTCATCAAGTGGTGTGAGGTGACGCCGGAGTCATTGGGCCTGCCCACGCTGGATAGCGCGCTGGTTGAGGTTCGCACCCGCCGTTACACCCATTCCGCCGTTGAGCTGGCCGCCAAGGCTACCAGCTGGGAGCGCCAGACCCTGAGCGCAGACGCTTACCGCGCCGTGTTCGATCAGGCATACGCCCAGCTGGTGCGCCGGATGATGGCCGGTGAAGACCTTAACGCCGAGGTAATGAAGGGGCTGCCGACCAGAGCGCAGATCAAGCACAGCCCGGAGTTTTACCAGCAGACAGGCCAGCGCGCCGTGGCAAACCTGAAAAAGCTGTTCAAGCGGGGAGGTGAGCATGGTGGCCAATAAACACGAGCTGATCGCCAATGCGGCCATGGCTCAGCTGCACAAGATGTGGCCCTGCACCTTCGATATCGAGATCCCGGAGGCGCCAGCAGGCTGGAGCTGGACCATGGCGCAGAACGACGGTGAGTTCGCCCCGCGCCCGGCCGAGGTCAAGGCCAGCATCCTGCAGCGCAATACGGTACCGAAGTCTGCCCCTGTGGGCCGCCAGGTCTCTTTGCGAGCCTGCGAGATGCAGGCGGAGGCCCTTGTCTATGTGCGTGATCGCGAGGTGACCGATGAGGCGGTGCAGGCCGAGCTGCAGCCATTGCTGGCCCAGCTGCGCCGCGAGGGTGTGACGATAACCGGGAGGATGGCGTGATGGTGGTGACGTTCAGTGATGCCTGTGAGCGGGACATTCGCCGCGCCCGGTATGTGCGGGTGGCGGTGTACCCGGAGGTGAAGGACTGGTTGCCGGTGCAGGTGCGCCTTGAGGTGTCGGATTGCCCGCGGCAACTGGGGTTCACCTCGAAGGCCCACCGGGCCGGGCACTACCTGGTACAGGGTGCCGAACTGGCTGAGGTGATGAAGGCGGTGAACGCCCTGCGCGGCCAGCAACAGCGGCCCGCCACGCTGGAGATGATCCCATGCGCGATTTCATGAGGGGCACCCTGACGGTGGTGCTGGTGGGGTTAGCGGTGTATCTGGCCGCGAATGTGTCGATGGGGGTGAGGTGATGGAACTGATGATGCGGGGGGCAACCCCTTTGACGATGACCAGCGTGGAGATCGCCGAGCTGACCGGAAAGCGCCACGACAACGTGATGGCCGATATCCGCAAGATGCTGGTGGAAATTCAATCTCCTGAGAAGTCAGGCGATTACCAGGATGGCCGTGGTCGCACCCAGCCGTGCCTGTTGCTGGACAAGGACGAGACCCTTTGTCTGGTGGCCGGTTACAGCGCCCAGTTGCGGATCCGGATTATTCGCCGCTGGCAGGAGCTGGAGCAGCAAGCCCACCAGCCCGCGATGATGATCCCCCAGACCCTGCCGGAGGCACTGCGCCTTGCTGCCGAGCTGGCCGAGCAGAAGATGGCGCTGGAACAGAAGGTGGCGATGGATGCCCCGGCGGTGGAGTTCGCCAAGCAGATCGCCAGTGTGGAGAAGGGGATCACCTTGTCGGCGTTCGCCAAGACGGTGGGCCTTGGCCCCAATACCCTGTTCACCCTGCTGAGGGAACGCAAGATCTTGATGAGTTGCCGCGGGGAGCGCTGGAACCTGCCGATGCAGGAGTATGTGGACCGCGGGCTGTTCGCGACCCGGGAGAGCTCGTTTGACAGCAACGGCGAGCGGCGCATCAGCTTCACCCCCCTGATCACCGGCAAGGGCCAGCAGTGGCTGGTGGAGCGGCTGATCCGTGACGGCATCCTGCGTGGGGTGGCGGCATGAGTCACAACCTGGCCCTGTTGCCATCGGCTGAACGGCAGCGCATCGAGTTGATCAAGCAGGCGCACCTGCTGGTGTGGCGCCGTCGCCGCAACGAGATCGGGCGTGAGGTCGTGGTGGCCGCCATTGATGAGGTGGATGAAGAGCACCGTGAGTGGTTTCGCCAACAGTTGAACGCGATCAGGGGGCAAGCGTGAGCGCAGGTAACGCCGTGTTTGTCGAAGCGCTGGGGCTGGCCCTGGTGCCGCTGGGCGACAGCCTGCCGGCGGTGAGGCGCCAACTGGCTGGCAAGCCGGTGCGTCTGGTGCGCGATCAGGGGGCTGACCTGCTGGCCCAGTTCTCTGAGTTGGTGTCGGCCCTGGCCTGCGCCGCGGTGGTCAATGCCGCCGGTGGGGAGCTGCTGACCGCCAATGCCACTGCTTGCGTGATAGCCGATGGCTGCATTGGGGAAACCGTCACCGCAGAGGTGGAGGGGGTCCATCTGCCTTTGTGCTGGCATCACGACAACGAGCACCGCAATGGGCAGTTACCGATCCGCCTCGCCGATGTGGCCGGGTGGCTGGCGCAGCTTGTGCTGCAGCGGGTCGCTGGCTGGTGTGGGGTGGCCGCTGCTGACCTGACTGCCCGGGATCTGTGCTGGTGGGCGACCGTCTATAAGGTGCTGCCTTCATTGCCGGATCCGCTGCTGCGCTCTGCCTGTCGCCTGGCACCCATCGAACCGGATCGGAAGTGGTCGCCCCGTGGTAACCGGGAGACCGATGCTCGCTATCGTGATCATCGCCTTGAGGTGGCAGAGCGCGATCCACTGGCCGATCTGCGGGCTCGCATCAATGCCAAACCGGCCATTCGCCAGATTGATCCTGAGCCTGCGGCCTTGCATTTAGGCAAGCCCAAACGACAGCGCTGGGAGTGTGCGGCCTACTTGGCTTTTGTTCGACAGTTGCCCTGTGTGGTGACGGGCCAGCGCGAGGGCATCGAGGCGCACCACGTTGTGGGTCACGGGATGAGTGTGATGGGCAGCAAGGCGCATGACCTGATGTCGTTCCCACTCGCCCACCAGCCACACATGGAGTTGCACCGGATCGGGTGGAAGGCTTGGGAGGCCAAGCACGGTTCGCAGTTGGAGCACGTTATCAACACACTGGAGCTGGCTTGCTCCTTGGGAGTGTTCAATGCCAAAAGCTGATTCATGGACAGTGACCCTGCCATGGCCCCCTTCAACCAACCGGATCTGGCGCAATGTGGCCGTGAGCGGTAAGCCCAGAACCCTGCTGAGCCAGGAGGGGAGGGTTTATCGCAAAGCTGCGGCCGATGCCTGTCTGGCTGCCAAGTTAGCCGGCAAGCAGATTCCCGATCGGCTGGCCCTGCGGCTGGTGGTGCAGGCCCCTGACCGGCGAGCCCGGGATCTGGATAACACGGTGAAGGCGGTGCAAGACGCCCTGACCCACGCCGGGGTGTGGCTGGACGATAGCCAGATCGACCGGTTGCTGGTGGAGCGCGGGCCGGTAGTGAAAGGGGGAATGGTGTCGGTAACAGTGGAGGTGATGAGTGCGCTTTGAATATGCAATTACCGTAGGGGATCCGCGTTCTGTGATGCTGCAGGCCTATCAGGCCCAGTCAACGGGGCGTTCTCATCTGACAAAGAGTGATGTGATGACGGCATTGGGAATGGTTCAGAAGCACAATGGTGCCGGCATGGCGCTGGTGATGGCGCGTTACTGCAAAGACCTAGGGGATGCCAAGAAGGCCCTGCTGGCTGTGCAGGCTGAGTGCACCAAGATTGCTCCCCGCTATGTGGGGGGCAACAAGGAACGTGGCCACGGCATGGCCTTGCGCCGGGTAGCCGAGTTGGCCCTGGAACACTACTGCCGCACTGCTGACACTCCTGGGGCCGCTTGTCGTTGTGGTGGTAGAGGGACAGTCCGGGATCTGGAGTTATCCAAGTTACATGGCAAGCCCATGGACAAAGCCTGTCCCCGCTGCGGTGGTACTGGACTTCGTCCGATCCTGGGCAGTCAGGTCAGGCGGCCTATTGAGGTGCTGGTGGGCCAGTTCACCCGCGGGCAGTGGGAGAGGGGGTGGCGCCCTCTTTATCTCGCGGTGTTGGCCTGGTGCCACCAGCAGGAGTCTACGACACAGGCGCGCTATGGGTATGTGACGCGATAGAGCCGCTTCTGGCTAGATTGAAAAGGGGGCTTTCGCCCCCCAATTATTGCATTACCAACATGGCTACTGGCCGATCAGATGATGGCGCGCTCACCCAGGGTGGCGAAGTTAGTGACCTTCACGACTCCATCCGGGAAGCGGGCCACAACTTCCAATTGACCTCCCATGGCTTCAATGTGGCTGCGCAGTGTCGAGAGATACATATCAGTGCGCTTTTCCATTTTGGCTATGGATGGTTGTTGGACGTGCAGTATTTCTGCGAGCATTTTCTGGGACAGCCCGCGAGCCTGACGCAGTTCGTCCAGTGGCATCTCGGCCAGCATTGCCTCTGTTTTTGCTACGGCGCGAGCCTGTGACTCAGGAGTCATCTTGGCGCGCAGATCGTTAAATTTCTTAGCCATCGATAAGGCCCTCCCTTCTCAGTTGTGCCAGATGTTGATCATAGAGGCTGTCTGCGATCGGGATGTGAACATCATACTTGTTACTAAGGCGAGTGTAATAAAGCGTAATCATTCCGTAAATGGAATGCGCTTATTGCTCCGATCTATCGGTGTCTTTACATCCCCTGCAATTTTTGGCAAAGTTGGCACCGATGATGGAAGACTGCACCCGAAAGGATGTGGTCTTTTTTATTTCTTGCTCTCAAACCTCGGCCTTGCCGAGGTTTTTTCGTTTCTGGGGTGGATTCATGAATCAAGGCCATGAGCAGATCGCTACCACTGTGGTCGGTGAAACTGCGAAATCTGCCCCTCCTGTAGCGGTGGTGAGTATGTCGTGGGCTGGTGTCTCTTTGAGTGACTGGGTGCTGATCGCGACGCTTGTGTGGCTTTCGGTTCAGATCGGCTGGTTTATCTGGTCGAACATCATCAAGCCACGCGCCAAGCAGGTGGGGTAGGCATGACAAAAGTACGAATTGCCATAGTGGCGCTCACTCTCAGTGCTGCCGGCTTTGTGGGGATCCTGAATCGGGAGGGGTTTGAGCCGACGGCTTACCCCGACCCCGTACACGGTACCAAGCTCCCCACTATCGGCTTTGGGAGCACCGAAGGGGTCAAGATGGGTGACACCATCACGCCCGTCGCCGCGGTGAACAGGAGCCTTCGGGAGGTGCGGGTGTTCGAGAATGCCCTCAAGGCCTGCATCAAGGTGCCACTCCACCAGTATGAGTTCGACGCCTATGTCGAGCTCTCCCACAACATCGGTCCCGGCGCCTTCTGCCGATCCACCATCGTGAAGCGCCTGAACGCTGGCGACTACCCCGGGGCCTGCGAGGCGATCCTGCTATTCAAGCGTTCCGGCAACCAGGACTGCTCGGTACCGGGGAACCGGGTATGCCCCGGGCTCTGGAAAGACCGGCTGCGCCTCAATGCGAAGTGCAAGGGGGTGTGATGGGAGTGACTCAGCAGAGCAAGGTGCTGCCGTTCCTGGCCGGTGCCTTGGTGATAGCCGCCCTGGCCGGCGGCGGTGTGGCGCTCTATCGCTCCGGTCATGCTGCTGGGGAGGAGGGGGAGCGCAAGACCTGGCAGGCAAAGTGGAATGAAGAGGCTGCCCGCCTTGCCACAGCCAGAACTAAGGCTGAGCTGAAGGCTCGGGAGGAAGAGCAGCGCCGGCAGGCTGAAATCGATGAGGTGAGAGACCATGCACAAGAAGAAATCGCCCAAGCGCAGGCTGATGCCGCTGCTGCTGACCTTGAGTCTGGCCGGCTGCGCGAGCAAGCCCGCCGCCTGGCAGCCCGAGCAAGTCAGTGCGCCAGCAATCCCGGGGCTGCCCAAGGAGGCCCGGCAGCCGGACATCCTGCCATGGTGCTCGCCGACCTGCTCAGCCGGGCTGACGAGAGAGCGGGTGAGCTGGCAGCAGCGTATGACCGAGCTCGAGCGTCAGGACTAGCCTGTGAAAGAGCCTATCTCTCATTGACTCAACCCCGTTAACCCAACTACCGCAATACCCCACCCCCTAGGTCAAAGGTACTCCCCCCAGCCCCCGTCCTCGACGGGTTGGACGAGGCGCGGTTTTTCACTACATATGAAACCCCAAGAAGTGAGGTTGTTGTTTTCATGTCAGAGCCATCAGACAAGGATCGCCCTGCGCCTGGCTGGCTGAAAAAATCCGACATGGCTGCAAGCCTGGGGATCTCGGTGCAAGCCTTTGATAAGTGGGGAGTTAATCCAGTAAAAAAGATCGGGCGCAACGTTTACTTTGATGTGCGCTCGGTTGTGGATAACCGGATCGAGAACGCGATCCAAAAACACCAACCAACGGATCCTCAAGACATGGATGAGGATCAATTGGACTTCCAACGGTGGAGGCTCACCAAGGAGCAGGCCGACAAGGCCGAGCGCGAGAACCGGATCGCTGAGCGCCATCAGGTGCCGACCGAGTTTGCAACGTTCGCTCTGACGCGCATCGCCGCAAAGGTCAGCAGTCTGCTCGACACCGTTCCACTCACTATGCGCCGCCGTTATCCCGAATTGCAGACCAAGCACATCGAGGGGCTCCAGCGCGAACTGGTCATAGCCAGCAACGAGGCGGCCTCCCTGGGTGATCTGCTGCCGGAGTTACTGGATGAATATATCGACAGCACAAGTAAGTAGCCTGGCGGCTGCCGTCAACCTTGGGCTGTCAGCCCTGCTCAGGCCGCCAGTGCAGACCGCCGCCGAGTGGATGGATGACCATTACTACCTGCCGGTGGAGTCCTCCTATCAGGAGGGCCGCTGGAAGTCGCTGCCGTTCCAGGTGGCCATCATCAACGCGATGGCCAATGACGACATTCGAGAGGTCAATTTCGTCAAGTCGGCGCGGGTTGGTTACACCAAGATGCTGCTCGGTGTGGCGGCTTACCTGTTGGAGCACAAGAAGCGCAACGGACTGATCTGGCATCCCACTGATGGTGATGCTGAAAAGTTCGTCAAAAAGCACGTTGATCCCATGATCCGTGATGTCCCCAGACTAAAGGCGCTCGCGCCCTGGTATGGGAAGAAGCACAAAGACAACACGCTGGAGCTCAAGCGATTCGCCAACGGGCGAGGGTTAGAGATCCGGGGTGGTAAAGCGGCGGCAAACTACCGAGAAGCCTCTCCCGACTTCGGTATCTATGACGAGCTGGCCGCCTTCGATGCTGACATCGATCACGAGGGTTCGCCCACGTTCCTCGGTGACAAGCGGATGGAGGGCTCGACCCACCCCAAATCAATCCGTGGCTCTACCCCCAAGATCGCGGGGCAGTGCCAGATAGAGCGGGCGGCCAGCGAATCGCAGCACCTGATGCGTTATCACGTGAAGTGCCCACATTGCCATGCAGAGCAGTACCTCAAGTGGGGCGGCCCCGATGCCGAGTTCGGCATCAAGTGGGACGGTAACAACCACAACTCGGCGTTCTATCTGTGCGAGGCAAATGGCTGCGCCATTCGCCAGCATGAGATGGATTACGAGACGGTGGAACGCTGGATCTGCGAGCGCACCGGCATCTGGACGCGGGACTCCATCGACTGGTTCGACAGTGATGACCAACCGATCCCGCCGCCCGAGTCGGTGACCTTCCATATCTGGACGGCCTACAGCCCGCTGACGACATGGGTGCGGATTGTCTCTGACTTCCTCAAAGCGAAGGATGACCAGGGCAAGCTAAAGACCTTCGTCAACACCACGCTGGGCGAGACCTGGGAAGAGGAGACCGGTGAGAAACTGGAGTGGGAGGCGCTTGCCGCCCGCCGCGAGGTATGGCCGCACCCCGTCCCTGATGGGGTGCTCTATATCACTGTCGGGGCTGATACCCAGGATGACCGTTTCGAGTTCGAGATCACCGGCTGGGGCGTGGGGGAGGAGCATTGGGTGATCGACTACCAGCGCCTGTACGGCAACCTCGGGCACACCGAGATCTGGGGTCGACTGCACGAGCAGTTCTCGCGCCAGTTTATCAAGGCCAACGGTGAGGTGATGGATATCGGCCTGGTGCTGATTGACTCGGGTGGTCACTACACCGATGAGGTCTATCAGTTCTGTCGCCGCAACCCGCGCAAATATATCCCTATCAAGGGGGCCACGGTGATGGGCAAACCCATCATCACCTTCCCGCGCAAGAAGAACCGGCAGGGCGTTTACCTGTCGGAGGTCGGCACCGACACCGCCAAGGACGTGATCTACGCCCGCCTGGCCGATGTGCCTGCATCGCTATCCGGGCCGCTGCCTGGTTACCGGCACCACCCTGTCGCCGAGTGGGCAGATGAACACTATTTCAAGGGTCTGACCTGTGAGCGAAAGCGGCTGGAGTTTATCAAGGGCCGCCGCGTCTATCGCTGGGTTAACCCATCCGGCGCCCGCAACGAGCCCACTGACTGCGCGGGTTACTCACTGGCCGCCGTGCGCCTTGGCGTCCAGCACAAAGGCTGGCGCCTGGTCGCCCGGCATCAGCCAACCACTATCAACCACGCCGAGCCGGTATCCCGCCCGCAGCCAAGACCCACGGCAGCAGGCAACAGCTGGCTCGGCACAAACTCAGGAGGCTGGCTGTGAAGCTGAGCGATATCGACAGCATGATCGAGCTGTACCTGCAGGCAGAGCGCGATGTGCTGGCCGGCAAGCAGGTAACGTTCCAGGGCCGCACTGTGACTTCTGAAAACCTCAACGAGCTCCGCTCTGGTCGGCGGGAGTGGGAGCAGCGCCGCGCCAGCGTGGCCAACCCTGTCCGTCAGCCCTATGCCGCCGCGAGGTTTACATGAGAGCCATAGATAAGTTGGTCGGGTTTATCTCCCCCGGCTGGGCAGCCAACCGGATGCGCGACCGCTTGCGAATGATGGCCTACGAGGCGGCAATGCCGTCGCGAACCCATCAGGCCAAGCGGGAACGGCGTGGCGCCAACGTGGCCACCCAGCAATCGGCGATCAGCTTGCGCGAGCAGGCCAGAGCCCTGGACGAAAACCATGACATTGTGATCGGCCTTCTCGACAAGATGGAGGAGCGGATTGTCGGCGGCAAAGGCATCCAGATCGAGCCGCAGCCCCGCTCGGTCGATGGACAGTTGCTGGATGACCTCGCCAAGGATATCCGCCGCCGCTGGGCTGCCTGGTCACTCAAACCGGAAACCACCGGCACCTACACCCGTCCCGCCATGGAGCGGCTGGCCTGTCGTACCTGGTTGCGCGATGGCGAGGTGTTTGGCCGCCGCCTGCTCGGCACCATCAAGGGCTATCAGCATCATTCTGACACCCCCTTTTCGGTGGAGGTACTGGAACCTGACTTTGTGCCGTTCGAGATGAACAGCGTGGCGGATGGGGTCAGGCAGGGGATCAAGGTCGATGCCTGGCGCCGTCCGAAATCCTACTTTGTGATGTTCGATCACCCCGGCGAGATGCAGGGTTATCGCTACCGCACCAAGGAGATCGAGGCCAGCGAGATGTATCACCTGGCGCTGCGCAAGCGGATCCATCAGCTGCGCGGCGTTACGCTGCTGCACGGTGTCATCACTCGCCTCGCTGACCTCAAGTCGGTGGAGGAGGCCGAGCGTGTGGCAGCTCGGATCAGTGCCTCGCTCGCCTTCTTCATCAAGAAGGAGCACCCGGAGGGATACCAGGCGCCACCAGATGGTTCGCCTGCGCAAGCGCAGAGAATGATCGACATCACGCCGGGGATGACCTTTGACGACCTGCGCCCCGGCGAAGATGTCGGGGTTATCCAGTCCAACCGGCCAAACACCGCTCTGAACATCTGGCGATCGGGTCAGCTGCGCTCATCCTGTGCTGGCACCCGCAGCCAGTATTCGAGCGTGGCCCGCGACTATGACGGCACCTATTCCGCCCAGCGCCAGGAGCTGGTTGAGGGGTGGGAAGGCTTTGCCGTGCTGCAGGATGAGTTTGTGGCCAACTGGTCGCGCCCTGTTTATCGGGATTGGTTGCTGGCCGAAACCCTGCGCAGCAAAGACCCGCTCAAGCTGCCTCCCGAGCTGGATATGAAAACCCTGTTCGATGCCATCTATCTGGCGCCAGTCATGCCCTGGATTGACCCGGAGCGTGAGGCCAACGGCTGGAGAGCTGTGATTCGTGGTAGTGCTGGCACGGTGACTGAGTGGATCCGGGCTCGCAACAGGAACCCTGACGAGGTGCGGGACCAGCGTCTTTCCGAACTGGAATGGGAGAAGCAAAACAACGTCATCACCGATTCCAACCCAGCCAATGATCCAGGAGCACAACCCAGTGAAAAAGCACCACCTGACGGCGGCGGTCCAGACCGCGCTGATGCCAGCGCGAGCGGAGGCCGCCAGCGACCAACCCGCCGCCGATAACCAGAGCCCCCGCAGCTGGTACACCATCAACGCCCTGGCCGCCTCAGAGCCCACGGTAGAGATCTACATCTATGACGTGATCGGCTACTGGGGTGTGTCGGCTCAACAATTCATCTCGGACTGCAAGGCCGCCGGGGTGTTTAGTGCCAAGCAACTCAATCTGCACATTCACAGCCCCGGCGGTGATGTGATGGACGGGTTTGCCATCTACAACACCCTGGCCCGCCTCACCTGCAAGATCGACATCTGGAACGATGGCCTGGCGGCCAGTATGGCCTCGGTCATTCTCTGCCTGCCCAATGCCACCGTGCATATGCCGAGCAATGCCTGGGTGATGATCCACAAGCCGTGGTCTGGCGCAGTCGGCAATGCGGACGACTTGCGAGATCTGGCCGATTGGCTGGATCGCAACGAGGCGCTGCTGCTCAACGCCTACGAGAAGAAAACCGGCAAGCCCCGCGAGGAGCTGGCCGCGCTACTGTCGGCAGATACCTGGCTCGATGGCCTGCAGGCCAAAGAGATGGGGTTTGTCGATGTCCTGGAAGAGCCGATCTCGGCTGCCGCCTACGTGAACGAGAACAAGATGAAAGACTTTAACAACATTCCTACCCAGGCCCGAACCCTGTTCGGCGCCAAAGCGAACGCTGGCACAGCTGCTCCTGTACCGGCCAATCCCACCACGACCGCCGTTTTGCCTGGCCAACCCCAGCAGCCCGCTGGTGATGATGCTGTCGCTGCCTTCAAGCGACAGGAGCAGGCTCGCCGCAATGACATTCAGGATCTGTTTGCGCTGACCTGCGGCCGCTTCCCTGAGCTGATGGCCGATTGCCTGGCTGATATGGATGTTTCCGCCGCCGCTGCGAAAGAGAAAATCAAGGCAGCGCTGGGCACCGGCGCCAGTGAAACCGGCCCGCTGGGTTCCACCGTGCATATCCACGCTGGCAACGGCAACCTGATCGGCGACTCTGTTCGCGCCTCCCTGATGGCCCGCTGTGGTCATGCAGAGAAAGAGCGTGACAACCGCTATGACGGTTTCAGCTTGCGCGAGCTGGCGCGGGCATCACTGGAAGGTCGCGGGGTATCCACCTCCGGCATGAGCCCGATGAACTATGTCGGCATGGCCTTCACCCACACCAGTTCCGACTTTGGCAAGATCTTGATGGATGTCTCCAACAAGTCGGTGCTGGAAGGTTGGGAATCCGCCAACGAGACCTTCGAGAAGTGGACGCGCAAGGGAACCTTGTCCGACTTCAAGGTGGCCCAGCGTGTCGGCTTGGGTGATATCGCCAGCCTGCGCAAAGTGCGCGAGGGTGCTGAGTACAAGCACATCACCCTGAACGACACCGGTGCCACCATCCAGCTGGCGACCTACGGCGAGCTGTTCTGCATCACCCGCCAGGCGATCATCAACGATGACCTCGACCTGCTGACCCGCATCCCGAAACTGATGGGGGCGGCGGCGCGTGGCACCATCGCAGATCTGGTCTATGCCGTGTTGACCCAGAACATCAAGATGCCGGACAACAAGGCGTTGTTCCACGCCGATCACCACAACCTGCTGAGCGGCGCAGACTCTGCCATGAGCATCAAGGCACTCTCTGCTGCCAAGGCGCTGATGCGCAGCCAGAAGGCGGCCGCAGAAGGTGGCAAGGGTCGCGCTCTCAACATCCGTCCGGGCTTTGTTCTGGTTCCGACCGAGCTGGAAGATACCGCGTTCCAGCTGATCAACAGCACTTCCGTCCCCGGCGCCGATGCCAACTCCGGCATTATCAACCCGCTCAAGGGCTTCGCCGAGGTGATCGGTGAGCCGCGCCTCTCCGATAGCGATGTGGCCCAGTGGTTCCTGGCTGCGCAGGGTGGCGACACGGTTGAGGTGGCCTATCTGGACGGCATGGATGCGCCCTGGATTGAGCAGCAGGAAGGCTTCACCGTTGACGGCGTGACCACCAAGGTTCGCATCGATGCGGGGGTTTCCGCCCTCGACCATCGCGGCCTGGTCAAGGCTGCAGGCAAGTAATCGGAACGGCCCGCCACACGGCGGGCCATCTTTTGGCAAACAACAGGAACAGCAACATGGCAAAGAATTTTGTTTGTACCGGCACCCAGCTGGCGTTTGTAGCCCCGGCCGGTGGTGTGGTTTCCGGCAAGCCTATCAAGATGGGCGCTCTGACCGTTGTCCCGCTGGAGAACGCCGCCGCTGGCACCGAGTTTACCGGCGCCCTGTCCGGTGTCTGGACTCTCCCCTGCGACACCGCATTGGCTATCGGCGCGGCCGTCAAGTGGGATGGTGCCAAGCTGGTCGCGGACACCACCAATGACGCGGACGACTTCGGCAAGCTGGTTAGCAGCGGCGCCAGCGGTTACGCCGACGCGCTGATCGTCCAGTAATGGTGACCGGCTCCCGCTGGCAGCGGGCGGTCAGTCGCCTCAACGTGGCCGTTGATCAGGCCATGGGTATCGATGCCGTTGTCGCCGGTCAGCAGCTGACCGTGATCTATGACGAACAGCCTGATGCATTTGCCCAGGTTGCGACAGTGCTGCGCGAGCTCGCAGTGAGCAGTCCGCCGCCCGGGGTGCGTTTCCGTAATGGTGACAAGGTAGAGGTGCCAAGCCTTGGCCTGGTGACCGCTGTCAGAGACGTGCCATACATGCGGGCTGGCCAGTTGATCATCCCCATCAAGTGAGGCGGCTATGTCCATCAAGCTCGATCTGGAGAAGGCGGTCGCCAACCTGAACCTGCTGCCTGCCAAGCTGGTGCCAAAGGCCAGTGCGCAGGCGGTTAACCGGGTCAGCTCTCGGGCGTCCGGGCGGGCCATCCGGTTGACGGCCAAGGATGCGCGGGTGCGGGTGCCTGCCAAGTTGCTGCGCCCCAGGGTCAAGATCTTCAAGGCTACCGCGCAATCGCCGAATGCGGTTATCCGGGTGCGTCGCCGCCCCATTCCGCTGATCAAGGTGGGGGCCGTGCAGCAGCGGATTATCCGTTATCGCAACACGGCGTTTACTGGCATTGGCGATATGCAGGTCGGGCGGCATCGGGTGCCGGGCGGCTTTGTGGCGAATGGTGCCAAGGGGTTCGGTCAGTATCGGCGCGGTGGCGGTTACGCTGCCACCACGCTGAGAAGCTGGCAGATCCTGCGCCGTGTCGGCAAGGGGCGTCACGCACTGGAAGTGATGCGGATCCCGCTGGTCACCCCGATCACCGAGCACTACGAGCGCGAGGCCAAGGCGGCGATGAGCCGTGATATGCCCCGCGAAATGCAGCAGGCGCTGCTGCGTCAGCTTCAACTGGCGATTAAATAGGGCTAGGATCCTGATCTCAACAAAAGGAGAGAGCATGATCATCCTGAAAATCGCCGTGGCCCTGCTGATGCTGGCGCTGATCGCGGCAGGCACCTATCAGGGCGGCTGGCTTGGCTTTGCCATCACGGTCGGCATGACGTTGGTACTCAACGGCATGTTCAACCGATGGGATGCCAGGCGGCAAACCTCAACCACCAAATAACCCGCTTCGGCGGGTTTTTTATTGGACTCACCATGACCAAACGAACCCTTATCCGGCAGGCGCTGGCCGATCGGGTTGGGCTTGAGCTCAACAATGTCCCCGGCGCCCAGCCGGTGACCGTGTTTGCCAACCGGCCATTCTCGATTGACCAGGAAGATCTGCCGGTGGCCTTCTGCTACCTGATGGAGGGCGCCCCCTCCGAGTATGCGCTCGACAAGCCAGGCGACAGCGCGCAGCTGATGGTGTCGCTCTACGTGATGGAGAGCAACCAGGCCGATGCTGAGCTCGATGTGCTGGCTGAAAACCTCGACCCGCTGGCTGGAGATAACCTGGGCAGCCTGCTTGATGAGGGGCTGGAGCTGGCCAACTGGAGTTATGGCATAGACGAACAGGGTACCGGGCTGGCCAGCCTGACCCTGACCTTTAACGCAAGTTGGAGCAATAACTGATGACCGATACCAATAAAACCGTCAAGGGTGCAGGCACCGAGCTCTATATGGCCAAAGTGCCGGGGCCGACCAAGCCGAGCATCGCCACCGCTGATTCAGTGGTGCGGCTGGCGGATATCAAAGAGCTGACCCCGCCGGATATGTCGGTCGAGACAACCGAAGAGAGTTATCTCGATGCGGCCAACCCGGACTGGAAAGAGAAAACCCCAGGCCAGAAAGATGCGGGCCAGCTGGGCTTCACCCTGGCATGGAAACCGGATGACGCGGCCCAGAAAACCCTGGTCACCGAGTTGGGCGGCGAACTGCGCTGGTTCCTGATCAAGTACCCGAACGGCAAGGTGGATGGCTTCTACGGCTTTATCTCCAGCATCGGTAAGCCGATCGCCATCAAGGAGACCATCACCCGCACCGTGAAAGTGGATCTCTCCGGCAAGCCCTCTCTGGCCGAAGAGGATGTGGCATGAGTGCCCTGGTTGCCCGCCGCACTCTGACGCTCACCAGCAAGGTTGGCTCGGAAAAGGTCGAGCTGCAGCAGCTCAACGGCCTGCAGCTGTTTGACTATCAGACGGTGCTGCTCTCCGTTGACTGGCCGGAGGTGGACGAGAACGCCAGTCAGCGTGCTCAGCAGAAAACCCTGCTGACCATTTACCGCATCACCTACGAGCTGAACCTGCTGCTGGCCGCGATGGGGCTGCACCACAAGCACCCCGAGTTCGATATCGAGCAGATGAAAGCCTGGGTGCTGGCCCATTACCCGGACTCGGCCCATGTGCTGCGTATGGCGATGGCAGTCAAGGAGATCAGCGGGCTGGCCAGCCTCGCCAAGGCGGATGCCGATGATGCGGAAAAGCCGGAGCCGGTTGACCCAAAAAAAGGTTAGAGGGGGAGCGCCAGCGGGCCATGATGATGGCCCGCCAGTGCCGCCGTCTGGACTGGCGGCGAATGCTGAGCGAGATCAGTAGCACCGAGTATATCGAGTGGTGCGGCCACTTCGCCGAATACCCGTTCGATTACCTGATCGGCCAGTATGAAATGGGGCAGATCTGCTACACCAACCTGCTGCCGCACCTTGGCGCAGATAACTGCCCAGCCCCCTCTGATTTTTACTACAACCGCCCTGAACGCCCAGAGCAGAGCTGTGACGATGTGGCCGCGCTCGCTGCCACCATCCCCGGTGTGGAGTCCTTTACATGACAACCCAGATTGCCGATCTGCGGGTGCTGCTCAGTGCTGACCCCAGCAAGCTGAACGCCGATGTGCGCTCGGCTATCGGGGTGCTGAAAAGCTACGCGCAAGACGCCAAGAATGCCGAAGATGCCACCTTCAACTTTGGCCGCTCGTTTAATGACACCGCTGACCTGCTATCCAACAAGTCCATTGCCATCGTGCAGGGCTTTAACGTGGTGCAGGGGGCTGTGCTCGGCCTGACTGGTACGGCGGTTGGCCTGGCTGCCTCCGTCAGCTCACTGGCTGCCACCGGCAAAGAGCTTGAGCAGATGGCCCTGAAAGCGGGGGTGTCTGTCGAGACGATGCAGGAGCTGGCCTATGCCACCGAGCAGTACAACGTCACCGGCGATCAGCTGGCCGACATGCTCAAGGATGTGCAGGACAAGCTCGGCGACTTCTCGGCAACGGCCGGCGGCGAGTTCAAAGACTGGATGGAGAACATCGCCCCCAAGGTGGGGCTGACCATTAGCAAGTTGCAGCAGATGGCAGGGCCGGAGGCGTTGATTGCCGTCCAGAACGCGATGGACGCGACCAACGTCTCGGCCAGCGAGCAGATCTTTTACCTCGAATCCATCGCCAACGATGTCTCGACCCTGCAGCCGCTGTTGCGCAACAACGGGGCCGAGTTGCAACGGCTGACCGGCCATTACCGCAGCCTCAACGTGGCGCTGTCGGAGACCGATATCAGCCAGCTCAAGGAGCTGGATCAGAAGCTCAAGGACATCAGCCTGCGCCTGCAGAGCTCGTTTGCCCAGGGGGTGCTGGGTGCCTCCGAGCAAATCGACTGGCTATCCGAAAAGCTCGGCTATGCGGTGAGCTACTGGGGCACCCTGTTTGATAGTTGGGCGGATAACCCCCGCACCATAGACGGCATGAGCCGCCGTCTCGGCAACCTGCGCGAGGAGCTCAAGGATCTGGACGACCAGATCAAAGAGACCTCCAACCAAAAGGAGTTCGGCGGGGTTGGCCTGCTCGATGCCATCCTTGGCGACACGGCGGGCCGCTCGGCCCTGCCTGAGCTCCAGCAACGCCGCGCCGAGATTGAGGCCGAGATCGGCCGCATTCAGGAGGCGTATGGCCAGAAGCGTTTCGGGATTGGTGAGCAGCCGGAGTATCAGCCGCCCGAGCCGGTCAGCTCCCGCGATACCAGCGGCGAGACCCAGAAGCTGCTGGAGCAGGGGGAGAAGCGGATCGCCACCCTCGATATGCAGTACGCCAACGAGCTCGAAAAGTTGCGGCTGGCCCATGAAGATCGGCTTACCGAGATCGACAACCTGCAACTGAGTGAGGCAGAGCTGCGCCGCCGGGGCCATGAAAGCCTGGCGGAGCTGCAGGAGGAGTACCGCCTGAAAGAGGCGGATCACTTCGCCCAGGAGCAGGCCGAGTACATGGCCAAGCAGGAAGAGGCGATCGCCAAGGAGCTGGAAGCCGACCAGCGCAAGCAGGAGCAACTGGCCGAGCAGGAGCGTCAGCGGATTGAGAAGCAGAAGAACCTGCAGCAGCAAGCCGCCCGCGACATGCTCAGCTTTACCAGCCAGACCATCGGCCTGACTACCGACATGCTGTCACAGTCCGGTAAGGAGCAGACCGGGGTGATGAAGGCGCTGTTGGCCGCCCAGAAGCTGCTAGCCATCCCATCCATCATGATTGCCGGTCAGCAAGCGGCCGCCGGTGCCGAGGCGTTTGCCGCCATGACTGGAGGTCTGATGGGGGCTGCCGCTGCCCGCAAGCTGATTGAGGCGCAGACGGCGATCTCCATCGGGTTGGTGGTCGGCACATCGATAGCCGGTATGGCCCACTCAGGGATTGAGGAGATCCCGAGCGAGGGCACCTGGCTGCTCGATAAAGGCGAGCGGGTTTACACCAACAAATCAGCCCAGCGTATCGATCAGATGTACGACCGGATGATGGGCGGCGGGGTGGCCTCCGCCGGCGGCGCGGTGTTTGAACAGCACCTGCATTTCAGTGCCGACATGACCGACGACGACCGCAACGCGGTGATCACGGAGGCGTCCCGGCAGGGTTACCAAATGTTTCTCGATGACCTAGCCAGCTATGGCCAGGGTCGCCGAATGCTGGGGGTATGACGATGGAAATCTATGACTGGCCTGCTGAGTTTCGGGTGCGGGAAAACTCCCTCGACCTGGAAACCATGGGGCGGGTATTCGAATCGCCGTTTGATGGCTCCGAGCAAACGGTCGCCACCCCGGGCAGCAAGTGGCTGATGGAGCTGACCATGGGCAAGATGGAGCCCGCGGTCGCCCGCCGGCTGGAGTCCTTCATCGCCAAGCTGGACGGCAAAACCAACCGGGTCAGGCTGTGGGACTTCGCGCACCCCAAGCAAGCGGTGCAGGGTGCCCCCCTCGTCAGCGAGGCGCTGAACATGCGCACCACCCTGACCAGCCGGGGCTGGAAACCCTCGACCCTGGTGCTGCGGGACGGCGACTGGGTGCAGGTGGGGGACGAACTCAAGCGGGTGACGGCGGATGTTTGGTCGGATCAGTCCGGCACGGCCCGAATCGCGTTTGCCCCCATGCTGCGCAAGAGCCACCCCAGCGGCACCCCCCTGGTGGTCGAGCGCCCCATGGGGGTGTTTCGCCTCGATGGCGGCGGCAAATCTCGTCGCCCGTCAGGTTTTCGCCGTGATCTCGGCACTCTCAAATTCAAGGAGAGCTTCTATCCATGATCACCGGCCTTGATCCTGATGTAATCGCCGCCCTGAGCCAGCCCAACGTGACGGCCCTCTATGCCCTCAAGCTGGATTTGGTGAGCGGCGTGAGCCGCCTGCACTCCGGCCTCGGTGAGCTGGTGCTGGGTGGTGAGGTGTATTACGGGGTCGGTGCCCTGGGGGCGGTCAGCCCCCAGAAAGAACAGATATCCACCTCGCCAACCAAGCTGAGCGTCACCCTGACGGGGTTGGACAACGCCCTGCTGGCCGAGGTGATGAGGGAGCGCATCGTTGACCGAATGGCGTGGCTTTATCTGGTCGTGCTTGGCCCTGATGGCACCCCCCTCAATGCCTGTTTGCAGTTTAGCGGCAAGATAGCGCAAACCCCCATCAAGGCAGGGCGAACCAACACCATCCAGCTCACCATCTCGAACAAGTTTGAGGACTGGCAGAAGGGCCTCAATCTGCGCAACACCGACGAAAGCCACCGCCGCATCAAACCGGGGGATCGCTTCTATCGCTACCAGAGCCAGATGGCCGACCGCTCCATCTATTGGGGCTCCAAGAAAGACGCCCCAGGCTTCAACTATAAGGACTGACCATGCGCCATCCAGACTGGCAACTCCGCGTTATCGCCACCATCCAGGCCGCTTCCGAGCGGCCTTTTTGTTGGGGTGAAAATGATTGCTGCCTGTTTGTCGCCGCCGTCTGTCTGGCCGCCTGTGACAAGGATCCCGCCGCCGAGTACCGGGGGCGCTACACCACCGAGATCGGCGCCAAGCGGGTGCTGGCCAAGACCCATGGCAGCATCGAGGCGGCCCTCGATGCCCTGTTTGCCCGCGTCCCGGTGGCCATGGCCCAGCGCGGCGATGCCCTGGTGTTCGATGGCCCCGCCGGGCTGACCGCCGGGGTGATGTGGGCCGGGCAAGTCTGGGCCATGACCGAGCAAGGCGCCCGCCCCATCCCCGATCAAGTCCCACTCATAGCCTGGAGAGTTGAATAATGCCCGCAGTCGCCATCCCTGTTATCGCCGGTATGGCCGCCGGTGCCGGCACCTATGCCGCCACCACCATCACCCTGGCGACCGCGATCTCCATCGGGACGGCGGTCGCCAGCGCGACTATGATGCTGACTGCCAAGAAACCCTCGCTGGCCGACTATCGCAGCGCGAGCGAGCGCAGCCAGGTGCTGCGGGCCGCCGCCAGCGACAAGACCTGTGTCTATGGCCGCGTGGTGTCCTCCGGTCTGCTGTCGTTCGCCGCCGAGCAGGCCGGCGAGCAGGATGAAGGGGAGTGGCTGCACCTGGCCCTGGTGATCGCCGGTCACAAGCTCTCCCGCGTTGGCGACATCTGGCTGGGTGACGATCTGATCGGCGCCTTCTCCGATCTGGTCTCCTACGAGCTGCATGCCGACCGCCAGACCTGCGATCCCTTCATGCTGGCCAAGTGTGCCGACTGGAAGGAGGACATGATCGGCCAGGGCATCACCTGGCTGCGGGTGTCGCTCAAGTTCGACGCCCAGAAGTTCCCGGCGGGGCTCCCCAACATCAAGGTGGAGAAGTTCGGGAAAGAGGTGTGGGATCCCCGAGACGGCAAATGGAAGTGGAGCGATAACGTTGCCCTGATCATCCTCGACTATTACCGCTCTTGGCTGAACGTGCCGGACGACGAGATCCGCGTGAACGAGTTTATCGTCGCGGCCAACATCTGCGACGAGCTGGTGACGCGCCCGGATGGCACCCTGGAGCCCCGCTACACCGCCAACCTGGAGTTCGATCTGGGGGAGCCCCGCGCCAAGGTGCTGGAGGCGCTGCACATGGCGTGTGCGGGTCAGCCCACCTACATCGGCGGCAAGCACGGCATCATCGCCGGCGCCTATTACGGCCCCGCCAGTGACGAGATCCGGTCGCACCAGATTGTCGGGGACATCGAGCTGCTGCCGGAGCCGTCCAGCAGCGACAAGATCAACCAGGTGGTGGGCACCTTCGTTGACCCGCTCACCTTCAAGCGCACCGACTTTCCGGCGGTGATCGTCAGCGAGTGGGTGGAGGAAGATGGCGGCCAGGCGCTGCTGGAAGATCTCGACCTGCGCTGTGTGACCAGTGAATACCAGGCCCAGCGCCTGGCAAACATCATGCTGCGCCAGCGCCGCGCCGCCCGTACCCTGACCGTCCCGGTCAACCTGTCGGGCTGGCGGTATCGCCCCGGCAGCTCGGTCAAACTCTACATCCCCGCCCTGGGCATCAACGGCCCGGAGTTTCGGGTGGTCGATTGGTCGTTTTCCCTGCTCGCCGGCGTCGAGCTGACGCTGCGGGAAGAATCCCCCTTGTTCTGGTCTGACGCCATCTGCCAGCCGATGGAGCGCCCGGAGATCACCGAGTTGCCATCTGGCGGCGTGGCCATGCCAGATCAGCTGCGCTATGAAGTGGAGCAAGTCGGCGAGGTGATCCAGGGGGTGCTGTCCTGGCGCAACGTGGGCACCGTCGCTTACAACCAGGTGATCATCCAGCGCCTCGCCCCGGGCCAGCCCCCGCAAGTCGTGCTAACGGCCCAGGTGCCCGGGCAATCTTGCCGGGTGAATGGCCTGGCGGCCGGAAACTACGTGGGCCAAGTCCGCGCCATCGCCATGACCGGCGCCCCGTCGCCGGTTGCGTCGGTCAATTTCACCATCCAAGCGCCCGCTATCCCCGTGGGGGTCGAGGTTGAGGCAGGCAACTGGTCCCTGGCCTTCCGCCCGGTGTTTACCGGTGGCCAGTCCTACGGCACCCTCTGCGAATGGTGGTGGAGCAAAGTTCAGCTGCCCCTGGCCGAGGTGCAGACCAAAGCAACCAATGCAGGCTTGGGTGCGTTCATGACGTTTCAAGGGTTGCAGCCTGACACCACCTATTACGTGTGGCTGCGCGCCGTCAACGCCTACGGCAAATCCGGCCTGTTTGCCGCCGGCGGGAAAACCTCCTACGACGCATCCTCCATTCTGGATGTGCTGGACGGGGAGATCGGCGGCGAGCACCTGCGCGAGGAGCTGCGCAAGCCCATCGAGCAGATCAAGGACATCGTTGACCAGGCTATCCCTGACATTGTGGGGCAGCTGGAGCAAGTCGAACGGGAATTCACCGACCTGAGCGAGACGGTCGCGCCGATTGCCGAGCGAGTGCCGGTGATCGATCGGGAGTTGACCGGGCTGGGGTCTGCCCTGGCCGCGCTCGATGAGCGGGCGACACAGACCGAGAGCCTGCTGCGCGACGAGCAAGACAGCCTGGGACAGATGGGGATCGGCGCAGTCCTGCAGCAAGACAAGCTGCACGGGAAGATTGATCGGGTGCAGAGCGAGATGGGCGATCTGCGCGATGCCATTTTCACTGTTAATCCCGGCACCGGCCAGATTGAAATGGATGCGGTGCGGGCGCTGCGCGACGAGACCCAGGCCAGCTTTACCGAAGTCAACCAGTCGCTCGATGCCGTCACTGGCACCTTGGCCGCCAAGGCCGATCACGCCGTGGTGGATGCCCAGGGCGAACGGCTGACCGAGGCTGAGCAGGCACTGGATGGCATCAATGCCGCCCTGACCCAGACCGTCACCAAATCGGAGTTTGCCGGCGAACAGCAGCGCCTGACCGAGGTCAGCAGCGAGCTGAACGCGGCCAAGGGTGAGATCCTGCAGAAGGCGGCACAATCCACCGTGACCGCCCAGGGTGAGCGGCTGGCCGCTGCCGAAGATAAGATCACCGCCAACAGCGATGCCCACTCGGCCCTGGCCGAGCGAGTGTCGGGCCTCAAGGCCGAGCTGGAGGGGGATGGCCAGACCCTGCTCGCCAACATTACCGAAGTGGCGCGGGTCAGTACCGAGGCTGACCAGGTGTTAGCTGAGCGGGTCAGCGGGGTCGAGGTTCGCACCGGCACTGCCGAGGGCAAGATCCGGGCGCTGGAGCAGATTGTCGAGAGTGACGGCGGGATCACCGCTGGCCGCTTTGACGAGATCACCGCCACCCTGGACCTGACGGCCAAGGCCGCCGACCAGGCCGCCGAGGCCGCCATCGCCAACGCCCTCGCCGGTGAGCAGGGCGATCAGCGTAACCGCCAGGCGGCGGCGGGCATACGCCGCGACCAGCAGGTGCAGCTGGGGCTCCATCAGGCCCTGGCGAGCGAGGTCACCGATCTCACCGCCAAGTTTGAGGGGGAGCAGGCCGCCACCACTGCCCGTCTGACAGAGGTTCGGGAGGTGATCGCCGGGGTTGAGCAGTCCACCGCCCGGGAGTTAAGCCAGTTCAAGACAGCCAGCGGCGATCAAGCCGCCCAGCTCACCAGCCTGGGCAAGGTGGTCACCGATGGTCAGCAGGCCACCGGCGAGGCCCTGCAACAGCTCACCACCAAGACCGACAAGACCCAATCCGATGTGGGCACCTTGTCTGAGGCCGTGGCAGAGCAGGGCAAGGCGCTGGCCGCTCGCCAGGATGACCTGTCAGCAGAAGTCAATCTGACCGCCCTGGCCAGCATCGGCAACACATTGGCAGATGATCAGGACGAGGACCGGGCTCGCAAGGCCCGCGCCACGATCACTCGTCGTCAGGATACCCAAGCGGACGAACACCAGGCGCTGGCCCGTGAGGTGACCCAGTTCCGGGCCGAGTTTGAGGGGGAGCAGGCGGCAACGTCCGCCGCGCTCACCGGGGTGAGGGAGGTGATCGCCGGGGTGGAGCAGTCCACCGCCCGGGAGTTAAGCCAGCTCAAGGCCGATTACCAAGCGGCAGACAGCAAGACCGCCGCCGCCTTGGAGGAAAGCAACCGCACCCTGAGCGCCGCAGATCAGGCCATGGCCGAACGGGTAACCCAACTGCAGGCCACCCTGGAAGGAGATGACCAGACGCTCAACGCCGCTATCCTGGAAACCCAGCGCACCCAAGCGCAGGGGGATCAGGCGCTGGCCGAGCAACTGTCTCAACTTCAAGCCAAGGTGACCAGTGGTGACACCACCCTGGGGGCGGCCATTCAGCAGGCCCAGCAGGCTCAGGTGGAGGGGGACAAAGCCAACACCGACGCCATCACCAAGGTGCAAGCCAGCCTCAACCAAACCACGGCAGCCGTGGAAACGGCAGCCAAGGCGGTGGCTGACCTGAAAGGCAACGTGGAGGCGGGTTGGTACACCAAGGCCCAAATCGCGGGGGAAGGGGGTGGCTTTGGCCTGTCGGTCAAGCTGAATGCCGATGGCAACGTGCTGAGCACCTTCGTGATCGATGCTGATGTGTTCGCCGTGATGTCGAGGGCGGGCGGTGCGACGACAAAGCGCCACCCGTTCGTCATCAAAAACGGCACCGTCTACATGAATCACGCCATGATGGACACGGCGGAGATCGGCAACGTGATCGCCAAGTACATCAACGTACAACACCTGGTTGGTGCGTTGATTGAAGGTGGTTCGTTCAGGGGGGGTGACCTTTGGATCGGTGAAAATGCTAACGGCTCGTTCGGCGCCTATGGCAAGCGCTGGAATGCGGGTATCGACTCCAGCGGCCGCATGTATGGCAGCAACGTCTATTTCGAGAGCGGCACCTTCCAGGGTAACGTGCTGGCCAATTCCGGCACGATGAATAACGTCACCATTCGGGAGAGCTGCCAGATACTTGGCAAACTCAATGTAAACCAGCTAGAGGGAGATGTTGTTCGCGTCTACGCGATGCAAAACGAGCAGTACATTAATGTAACCGCCCTTGGTCGCGCTCGGTTAGTTGTATTTGCCATCACGGTGTGTTCAGGGAACAGCTGGACGCAGTGCGATATCTATGTTGGGGCCAGTCGGGTTAAGTCCGTCAAGGCAAACGTAGTAGCAGTTGCCGGCGGCATGTCCATTTCTACTTATACCGCCATGGAAACACACTCGATCAGCGTTCCTGCTGGCACTACAGCTGCCATTAAATTCGTTAAGTCTGCGGGTAATGCCGAGTCGTATAACACGCCCGGCTCAGTTGGAGTGTTAATGATAGACGCCCAGTCGTGACGGGCATTGCCATGTCAAAGACAACGATTAATGAATGTTGAGTAAAACCAAAAAACCACACCATAACCCGGCCTCGCGCCGGGTTTTCTTTTTAAGGAACCATTGCAATGGCAGGACTTTGGCAGCGCACCGGCAACGTGACGGTGACGAATGGCAGCAAGATCGTCACCGGTTTTGGCACCAAATGGAAAACCGGCACCCTCCCGATCCAGAAGGGGCACACCTTCTATGGTCCAGACAATGCGGCCTATGAGGTTGACACCGTGGTCAGCGATGAAAACATCCTCCTGGTTGATGCCTATCGCGGCGGCACCCTGGCTAACCAGGGCTACCGGATCGACATCACCCGCACCTCGACCATCAGCCAGTTTGCTGCTGACTTGGCTTCCCTGGTCGCCAAATACCGCGCCTGGTTCGACGGCATGATGACCTGGCTGACCGGCTCGGGGGACGTCGCCATCCTCAACCCGGACACCGGCGCCAACGTCACCATCCCCAGTTGGAAGAAGGTGGCCAGTGAAGGAGAGGGGCAGACGGCACGTGCCAAGGCCGAAGCCGACCGGGCAAAGACCGAAGCCGATCGCGCCGCTGCGGCCGCCAATGCCACGGCCGAAGCCGGGACCGGCTCGCTGATGCGCGTGGGCGGCCCCGCAATCCTTGACTCGGAGCGTTACTCTCTGGAGCGGGCAACCGGCGGCAGCCAGACCATCATTCGCGACAGCGCTGGCAACGCCAATGCTATGTTCGTGCTGCCGCGCTTCAGCTACGCCGACCTGGGCATGACTGCCGATATGGGCACTGGCGATGTGACGGCGTTCGATTTTGGCAGCGGCAGCATCAAGAGCGAGATATTCATCGGCGCCTATCTTGCGTCCGGCTCCGGCTCTGTCAGCGCGCCGCGGCAAGACCCGCGAGCATCACTAGATCATACCGCAGCCCGCGCCGCTTGTGCAGCGAAGGGGGCGGGGTGGCACTTGATGACCGCTCACGAGTGGGCGGCCATTGCACTCTGGTGCATGGCCAACGGCTACGAGCCAATCGGAAACACCAACTGGGGGCGCAGTCATGCCAAGACGTGGATTGTTGGCGACCGGGCCGACAACCGGGCACCTGGCGATGGCGCAGGTGCGGGGCGGACGCAAACGGGCTCGATGGGCGCGGAGGCGACACATAACCGCACGCCCATCGGCATAGCGGACCTGGTAGGCAACGTCTGGGAGTGGCAGGACGGGCTGCTGCTGCAAGACGGCCGCTTCAAGCTGTCTGCCTTTAACGCCCAGGCAGAGGCCGCCTGGGCCTTTACCGATGCCTACCTCGATGCCTCATCCCCCACGGGGGGTAGCCCAATCCTCTCCAATGCCATCACCAATCGGCTCGGCGCCATCGGCGATAATGCCAACGCGGGCAACTCCGCAAACAGCGACTGGCGGATCATGGCCAAGGCGGGGGGCTATGTGTCCAATCAGGCGCTCAGGCGCCTGCTTATCGAGCCGGCCACTATCCTGCCGCAGGGGCGCATCTATATGCGCAATTTCGGCGAGCGACTCCCGTATCGTGGCGGCGGTTGGAGCAGCGGTGCCGATGCCGGCCTCGCCGCTGTGTATCTGGGCTCTTCCCGCGCGAGCGCGGGCACGGGCGTTGGGTTTCGCCCCGCCTTTGCCTGAGCCTTGCGCCTTGGGTTTTGTTGGCGCCACGGTAGTGGCGCTTAATCGGTTGAGGATGCCATGGATAAACAACCGCTCGTTATCGAGCAACGGATCCGCGATATGATGCAGTATGGGTATGTCGCCATGCGGCAGTTCCCGAAGGCGGAGCGCCACGTGCTGGCCGCAGAGATCAGGTGCAGCATGTTGACACTGCTGCGGTTGGTCATCACGGCGGCCAAGCGTTACCACAAAAAGACCACACTCACGGATCTCGATGTTGAGTTAGCCGTGTTGCAAAATCAGGTCAGGCTCGCGAAAGACTTGGCCTACCTGCCAATTAACAAATACCAACACTGGAGCGGTCTCAATCTCGAGATCGGCAGAATGATCGGCGGCTGGCTCAAATACGAGCGAGCCGCCTAATCATGGGCTCCGACATCAAGCGACTCCCGTATCGTGGCGGCAATTGGAACAACGGTGCCAATGCCGGCCTCGCCGCTGTGAATCTGAACAATTCCCGCGCGAACACGAACACGAACATTGGGTTTCGCCCCGCCTTTGGCAGCAGCCAGAAGGCAACACCTCACGGGGCGTTGTCCAGTGCATTATCAAAGGGATGTCGATGCCTCGGCTATCGCCGAAAAACTGAACAGGCGGCACCGGTGAGCCGGGCCGCCGACTTTAAGGCCCTCATGTACGACCAAATCATATCGTTTGACAATCTGCACCAGGCTGCCCTGCGCTGCCTGTGCGGAAAACGCACCTCGCCCGCCGCCCTGCGCTACATGCAGCGCCTGGAAGAGCACCTGCACGACACCCACAATCATCTGCTGCACGACAGCTATCAGCCCGGCGGATACGAGGAGTTTTATGTTTTTGAGCCGAAACAGCGCCTGATCTCGGCACCCCGCTTCGTGGATCGAGTTGTCCACCGGGCGATCATGAATGTACTGGAGCCAACGCTTGACCCGCGCTTTATATTCGATAGCTACGCCTGCCGCAAAGGCAAGGGGGTACATGCCGGGGCAAACAGGGCACAGTGCTGGATACGGGCGATCAGGCAAGCTCACGGCCCACTATTCTGCCTGAAGGCGGACATCAGCAAGTATTTCGCCAGCATCGATCACGCCCGCCTCAAGGCGATCTTGCGCCGCCACATCCACTGCGATCGCACGCTCAGGCTGCTCGATGCCATTATCGACTCGAGCCCAGGGCGGCCGGGTGTCGGGATCCCGCTCGGCAACCTGACAAGTCAGCTGTTTGCCAATCTCTATCTCAACGAGTTGGATCGCTACGCAAAGCACGATCTCGGCATCCGGTACTACATCCGCTACATGGATGATTTTGTGGTGTTGCATCACGACAAGGCGCAGCTGCACACATGGCGCGCGCGGATCGAGGCGTATCTGTGGAACAGCCTGCGCCTGACAACCAACAGCAAGACCCAGGTATTCCCTGTCGGCCCGGAGGGGCGAGCGCTCGACTTCCTGGGCTACCGCATCTACCCCACCCACCGCCTGTTGCGCAAAAACAGCATCAAGCGCATCCGCTACAAGCTGCGCCGCTTCAAACGGGCGATAGCGGCAGGCAGGCTAACGGCAGGCGACTGCCGACCATGCATCCAATCGTGGTGTGCGCACGCCGCGCATGCAAACACCTGGCGGCTGCGCTGCAGCCTGTTTAACATTTCGAGCGGGGCAAATAGATGAGCTACTTATATGACGGCGAAACGCACGACAACTACGATCCGGCCTTTATGGCGGAGCTGGGCATGAGTGAGGAGGTCATAGCCTCCGTGCTCGACCAGCACAACTATGAGCTGACAGAGGGGCAACTGGCGCGCCGCCAGCGCGCCTACGTGGCGGAGTCCGACCCCCTTTTCTTGGAGTGGCAATACGACAAGACAGCAGCGGCCGAGCAGGCATGGCGCGACAAGGTGGCGGAGATCAAGTCCCGATACCCCGTTGCCGGCGACGGGGCCACAGAATGATCGCTCGTCTCGAACCTATCACGGCGAGCGTGGTCGCCGTGATGGGCTGGGCGCAAAAAATCGATCCAGTTAGTGATGGAGGTTTAACTTAGTGCAGGGTCGCTCACAGAGCCTGAATAGCTCACAGACAAAAACGGTACCAAATCTGGTACAGAATATGATGCGGAGGGAATTAGTTAATTAATTTCAATGAATTAATTATTGGTCTCATAATCGTGGAAGTAGAATGTGGGCTCGTTGCCGGCGTGTGCTGTTTTGCTCATGTTGCTCGAGATGAGGTATCCGATGACGGCGGCTAGCGCCTGGGTGGGTGGTGCCATGCACCACAATTGCCTGCATGGTAAACCATAGCGCAGGCAGAACGAAGGGCGAGCCGTGCAGGTGATGGTTTATTGGGCGGTAAGTGCTGAGTGGTGGTGGGCGACAGTCTGGTTTGCGCTGACTTCTGCCTGAAAATGTGACATGTGAATTTATACACCCTTAAAAGGGGCGGATATCCTCTGTATGATGGTTCCACTAAATAACTGATCCCAATAGTGCTACACCTTCGCTGTGCCATAGCCATTCCCCGGGAAAGGAGACACGGTATCCAT